>JBILOA010000199.1:0-4659 GCA_044374735.1 Pirellulales bacterium
GCCGCCGCCTCGTCGCCCGTCACGAACTTCACCTCCACCGTGTCGGCGACCTCGGTCTCGCCCTGGCGGGCCACGACCTCGACGGTCGCCAGGCCCACGGCATCCGACCGCACGCGACAGGCCGAACCGTCGGCCGTGAGCCACGCGGTGCCGGCGACCAGCCGCCAGTGGAGCGAGACGTCGGCGGTGAGGGCGACGCCCTGTTCGTCCCGGGCCACCGCCGCGAGCCGCACCTCGCCACCCGGACCGCGGCGCGGCTGGCGGGGCGTGATCCGCACCCCGGCCAACGGGCCGGGCTCAGCGGCGAACAGCGAGGCCGCGCCGGGAGCGTCGGCCTCGTCGGCCTCGCTTCGGGCCACCGCCGGCTTCGGGATGTCGAAGTAGAGATACTCCTCCGCCGGCAGCTCCGAGAGCGCCGTCACGAAGGCCTTGTGGACCTGCTTGAGGATCTGCCGGCTGGCCCGCTCCGTCTCGGCCTCGTCCCGCTCGGCGAGGGCCTGCTCGATGTCGGGGGCGATCCGCGTCGCGGCTTCCACCAGCCCCTCGAGCGCAGCGTCGGCCACGACTCCATTGCGGGTGCCCGGGGCCAAGGCGAGGGGCTCGAAATCGACGATGCCCTCCAGCCGGCCGTCGGTCCAGGGCGACTCCTGAAACGGCAGCAGCTCGGCGATCCGCGGCAGCACGCGGGTGCCGTCCTTGCACAGCGAGATGCCACCGCCCGCGGCGGCTCCCTCGCTCCGCACGTAGACCTCGACCTGCACGTCGCCGAGCGGCGTGGGGTAGCGACGGGGAATCTCGAGCCGCTCGCCGTCAAACTCTCGGGGCGTGACCACGATCTCGCCACGGGCCGCCTGGCCGCCCGGCGTCGCCCGAGTGGCCCGCGTCAGCCGGTCGATCACCCGCAGGTCGACGCCGGAGCGCCGGATGCGGTCGCGGAGTTCGGCCGAGAGGTAGCGGGCGATCTTCTCGCCGGTGACGAGGTTGCGGGTCGCCTCGAGCAACGGCCCGACGACCACGCGGGTGCCGCTGGCGGCCAAGAGGCCGGCCACCGGCCGGATCTCGTACTCGCGACGGCCCCGGACCAGCCGCAGCTCGCTCGCCCGGCCGTCGCTGCCGGCGGAGGTCATCCGCAGTTCTTCACCCAGGCTCCAGAAGCTGAGCAAGCCGATCCCGAACTCGCCATGCACGCCGCGGCGGTCCTCGGCGACGAGCCGCCGCTTCATCGAGTCACAGAGGTGCGTGGCGATCCGCTCGAAGTCGGGACGACCGGCGGCATCGGCCGCCACGCCCCGGCCGTCATCCTCGAACTCGAGATACGCCTCTCCGCCCCGGCGGCGGCGGACGATCCGCACGGAGCGGGCTCCGGCGTCGATGGCGTTTTCGGTCAGCTCGCAGATCGCCTTGAGCGGATGGGTCTGCGAGTGGGCGATGATCGTGATCGCGTTCCACTGGTCGCCGATCGTGAGCGTGCCGGTGGTCGCGGAATCCGTGCGGGTGGCCATGAGGCCTATCGTACGGATTTCAGGGCGGCGTCCAGCGGGGTGGGCGTTTTCCGCTACTGCGTGGTGTCGCCCCGCGCCGGGGCGGCCACGGCGATCCGCGGCCGGGCCTCGGAAGCGACCAGATAGGGCCGCTTGTATTCGGGCATGTAGCCTTCCGCACCGCGGACGGTGACCTGCTGGCCGACGAGCGGTGCCAGGCTCACGCCCGGCCGCGGCGTGACGAACACGAGCACGTTGTTCTCGCCGTCGACGAGCGCCCAGCGGGGCGCGTCGGGCCGCCGCGAGATGACGGTGGCGAGCCGGCCGGTCGTTTCGATCTGGTCGGGCGGCGTCCAGTCGGGCCGGCCATCGGCCGGGCGACCGCCCGGGAGCACGCCGGGACGCACCGGCCGCGAACCCACGGCCGACAGGCTCGACCACATGCTGCCCAGCCGCAGGGGCGAAGGATCGCCCGCCGGACCGCTCGCGAGCGCCAGCTGCCGGGCCTGAATCGCCTCAAACCGCGCCAGTCGGGTGTCGATCGCCTCGGCGCGGGTTCGCTCATCGCCCGTGGTCGCGCGGGCGGCGGCCAGCCGCAGCCGTTCGCGGATCGGCTCGAGATGCCAGTCGTCGCTGGGGCCCGCGACGGCCAGCGAGAGCGCTAGATCGACGTCGGCCAGTTCGTCGGCCGGTACGGGCGCCGCTCCGGCCACGGCCGGGGGCGTTGGTGGTGGCGATAGGTCGAACATGTTCGTGCCCCGGGGGAGCCAGCCCGAGAGCAGCCGGGCCATGCCCTGCGGCTCGGCCAATCCCGCCGGTGGACCGCCGGCCACCGCGACCGCTCCTTCTTCGACCTCGGCGACGGCCTGGTTCACGGCGGCTCCGGCGTCGCGGATGGCGGCCAGTGCCTCGCCGGCCGCGGCCAGGCCTGCGGCCGCCGGCTCCGACTCTGGCTCGACGACGGGAGCCAGACCGGCCGGCAGCGCCAGATCGGCGGCCCACGCCCAGCGAAACTCGCCGGCCGGCGGCGCGATCCTGAGCCACTCGCCGGCATGCCGCCCCGCGGCCACCGACACGCGTTCGAGCACCCGGACTCGCTCGCCCGCCTCCAGCGCCACCTGCGAGACGTGCCGCAGGTCGTTCAGCTGCGAGCCGACCCGGGCAACGGCGCCGTCGGTCACGATCACTCCGCTGAAGCCGCCGGCCGGCGGTCGGCCCCCATCCTCCGGCGCCACGTCGGCCGCACGCAGCCAACTGAAGCTGCCCTCGACCGGCCGCACCGCGCAGTATCCGGAGTCGTCGATCGCCCACACCTGGACCTTGACGGTGCGCGAGATCCGGTCGGTCGGGTAAAAGTCGTCGCCCGGCCCGCTTCGCAGCAGCGCCTGCGGAGCGTCGACGGAGACGGTCACGGGCAGCGCTTCGGCGAACACCGAGGGCAGGCTGGCCGCGGCCATGCCCGCCGCCACCACGGCGCGGAACGCAGCCGAGGGGCGGGCCGCGGCGGGATGTCTCGTCGCCGACGTCATGGCTCGACCGGGAGCGTCCGAAGCAACGTCCGGCCCGCGAAGCGCCGGCCGGTGGACGGGGAGAAATACAGGGCCGCCGCCCGCGGAACAAGGCTGGAAGCCGAGCCGGCGCGCAAAAAAAGCGCGTAGACGAGGCTTGGGCTACCTCGTCTACGCGCTGGTCACCGGGTCGCTTTGGGCGGCCCGACCCAAGTCCTTGTAGACCAGGCAGCGGGTCGGCTCAAGCCGCGATTTTCACCCCGCGCCGGGGCCGCGAAACATGCCGTCCCAGCCCCCGCCAAGCCCCCTCTTTCGGGCGATTTTGCCTCGGGCGGGGCGGGCGGGGGAATCTGCGCCGGCGCCCCCCTCTCGCGTCGAGCGGTGACAGCGTCCGGTTGCCAGCACGCCGTCGACCGCCCTCACCACCGCTGGGTCGGCCGCTCGAGCACTTCCCGCATCAGGATCAGTTGCCGCAAGCCGCCGGGGGCTCGCAGCGCCGCCAGCAGTTCGCTCGCAGGCGACGGCGCCGCCGCCCGGTCTGTCGTCAGGATCGTTCGGTCGGGCGACTCATGGGCGAGGTCGTGCGCGAATGCCGTGGCGACGTGGCCCGCCACATCGCCGCGGCCCACCGCGCGTCCGGCGCCGCTACCACTCGCCGGCACAGGCGGCGGCTCTGCCGCTCGGCGAGGACGCGGCCGCGACCGCGGCGGCTTGACGGGGGTCGGAGCCGACTGCGGCCCCGCCGCCCGCTCGAGCGAGCGCCGCAGAAACTCCTCGATCTCGCTGTCGAGCGCGGGGCCACGGTCTTCTCCCGCCCCACCGCCCGGCGCGGGCTGGGGTGGGCGTCGCGGCGGGGCCACCGGGCCGCCGGCCGGCTTGTTGGCACCGCGAAACAGGTTCATCACCTGGGAGACGACCCAGATCACGAGAAACAGGACGGGCAGCAGCCCCTCGAGCCAATCGAGGCCCGCCGCCACGAGCAACCATCCGGCTGGCATCATGTCCCCGCTCCCGTTGGCACGTCCGCCCTGCGCGAGGGCTCGTCAGGATCCAGCGGCCGAAGGCGCCGCCGCCGGGCTGGACAACGCCCGCCGCATCTCGGTGTCGGCCTGCAGGTTCCGCAGCTTGTAATAGTCGAAGATCCCCAACTGACCGCCCGCCAACGACTCGGCCACGGCCCGCGGCACCTCCGCCTCGGCATCGACCAGGTTGGCGCGGCTCTCCTCGATCGCGGCCATCATCTCCTGCTCACGGGCCACGGCCATCGCCCGCCGCCCTTCGGCGTTCGCGCGGGCCACGCGGGTGTCA
Organism: Pirellulales bacterium; assembly: GCA_044374735.1. Lineage (GTDB taxonomy): Bacteria > Planctomycetota > Planctomycetia > Pirellulales > UBA1268 > QWPN01. The sequence goes on from JBILOA010000199.1 coordinate 4,298, forward strand.
GCCTCGGCCTGGTCGGCCTGCAGCCGGGCCCCGATGTTGGCCCCCACGTCGATGTCGGCGATGTCGATCGACACGATCTCGAACGCCGTGTTGGAGTCGAGCCGGCGGGCGAGCACCGTCTTGGAGATCACGTCGGGATTCTCGAGCACGTCGGAGTGCCGCTCGGCCGAGCCGATCGCCGACACGATGCCCTCGCCCACGCGGGCGATGATCGTCTCCTCGGTGGCGCCGCCGATCAACTGGTAGAGATTGGTGCGGACGGTGACCCGGGCCTTGACCTTGAGCTGGATGCCGTTCTTGGCGACGGCGTCGAGCGACTCGCGGCCGCTGTTCTTGCCCGGGCAGTCGATCACCTTCGGATA
>JBILOA010000200.1:0-4594 GCA_044374735.1 Pirellulales bacterium
CGTCGTCACGTTCCAGGAGCTGACGGTGCCCCAGGCGGGCTATTTCAATGGCAACCCGGGGAACCTCGCCCCGGGAGACCAGGTCGTGCAGCCGTGGCTCAGCGGAGGCGCGAGCTTCTCCAACGTCTCCGGCATCGATGCGGACTTTGCGTTTCCCTACTGGTCCGGGTTCGCCTATTCCAACGTGGTGGACACCACGACCGCGGGCTTCACCAACCAGTACGCCTCGAATCCCGGCGGCGGCTATCAATCCAGCACCTACGCCGTCGCCTATGCCAACGCCGCCACCGTCACGCTCCCGGCGGCGGCGACGGTGGCGGGGTTCCGGATCGCCAACACGACCTACGCCTACCTGGCGATGCGGGACGGTGATCAGTTCAGCCCGGCGCTCGCGTCCGGCGGCTGGTTCCGCGTCACGGCAACCGGCCGCCGCGCCGGCTCCGCGACCGGGTCGGCCGAGTTCTACCTCGCCGATCTGCGGGGCGGTTCGCCGCCGGGCATCGTGGCGGGCTGGGAGTGGTTCGACCTGTCGGGGCTCGGGGCGGTCGATGCGATCCGGTTCGACTTCAGCGGCTCCGACGTGAGCCAGTGGGGCCTCAACACCCCGTCCTACTTCGCGATGGACAACCTCACCTTCGCGCCCGTGCCCGAGCCCGGCACCTGGGCGCTCCTGGCCGGTGCGGTGGCGGTGGCCGCCGCCCGCCCGTGGCGTGGCCGGCGATGAGCGGCGGCCAGTCGCCCCCGCGTGAGGCCGTGCTCGCGCATAACGCCCGGGCCTGGGACCGGCTGGCGAGCGCGGCGGTGGCGCTCGCGCGGCCGGCGGCCGACGAAGCCTTCGGCGATCCCCGCGGCTGGCTCGGCGGGGGGGCTCCCGATGGGCGGCGGCCGTGGCTGCCGGCGAGCCTCGCGGGCCTCGAGGTGCTGTGTCTCGCCGCCGGTGGCGGGAAGCACGGGCCGCTCTACGCGGCGGCCGGCGCGCGGGTGACCGTGCTCGACCTCTCCCCCGCGATGCTCGAGCTCGACCGGCAGGTGGCCCGCGAGCGGGGCATCGGTCTCGAACTCGTGCAGGGCTCGATTGACCATCTCGACATGTTCGAGCCAGCCCGCTTCGACCTCGTCGTGCATCCGGTGAGCAGCTGCTACGTCGCCGACGTGGGGCCGGTGTTCCGGAGCGTGGCCCGGGTGACCCGGGCGGGCGGCCTCTACGTCAGCCAGCACAAGAGCCCGGTGAGCCTCCAGGCCACGCTCGAGCCCAACGCGGCGGGCCGCTACGAACTGCGGCACGAACTCGCCCGCGCGGAGCCGCTGCCCCCGGAGCCTCCCGGCCGGCTGCGCGAGGCGGGCACGCAGGAGTTCATCCATTCGCTCACGGCGCTCCTCGGTGGCATTTGCCGAGCCGGCTTCGTGATCGACGACGTGCACGAGCCGGAGCACGCCGAGCCGACCGCGCCGGCCGGCTCGTTCGGCCACCGCGCCGCCTACCTGCCGCCCTACATCCGGATCCTCGCCCGCCGCCAGGGAGCGGCGACGGTGTTCGTGCCGTAGTTGGTCGGCGGCCATGGTCGGGCGCGAAGCGGCACGCGGTAGCCGCTCGGACCCATGGGAATCTCGAGGTCGTCAGCCGTTGGACTGCGAGGGGTTACCCGTGCCAATCGAGCCGGCATTCCCCACCTTGGACCGCGAGGGGTTGCCGGTGCCCCGGAGCCGGCGTAGGAAACCGAGCGCAGCCTGGAGGGCGAAGCGAGGTTTTCTCCGAGCGAGCGGAGGGCAGGATGCCTGGAGCGAGCGTCCGGGCGACGGGGACCGGCAACCTCGAGCCCGCGCAGGCGGTCGCCTCACCGGCTGCAGGCGCGGTTACAATCGGGCTTGCCATCACCAGCCGGCACCCGATGCTGCTCCTGATCGACAACTACGACTCGTTCACCTGGAACCTCGTCCAGCGGTTCGGGGAGGTCGCGCCCGACCTGGCCGTCGAGGTGCATCGCAACGACCAGATCACGCCCGACGAGATCGCCGCCAAGGCCCCGAGCCACCTGGTCGTGTCGCCGGGGCCGTGCACGCCCGACGAGGCGGGTATCTCCTGCGACGTCGTTCGCCGCTTCGCCGGGAGGATGCCGATCCTCGGCGTCTGCCTGGGCCACCAGTCGATCGGGCAGGTGTTCGGCGGGCGGATCGTGCGGGCGGGCCGGCTGATGCACGGCAAGGTCGACTCGATCGAGCACGCCGGCCGCGGCCTGTTCACCGGCCTCGCCAGTCCGATCGAGGCCACGCGGTATCACAGCCTCGTGATCGATCCCCCGAGCTTGCCCCGCGACTTCGAGGTCGACGCCTGGTCGACCACCCCCGACGGCGCGCGGGAGATCATGGCGATCCGGCACAAGACGCTGCCGGTGTACGGCGTGCAGTTCCATCCCGAGAGCTTTCTCACGCCCGTGGGCCACGACCTGCTGCGGGCTTTCCTGGCGACGGGCCCGGTGGCGGCCTGAACCCCTTCCCGGCCGACGGGCGGCCCCGAGCCTTTTCATGATCGAACTCGAGGAGGCGATCGCGCTGGTGGAGGAGACGGCCGCCGCGCTGCCGCCGCGTCGCCAGCGGCTGCTCGAGGCCTGCGGCCGCCGGCTGGCGGCGCCGGTGCTTGCCGACGCCGACTCGCCTCCCTTTGACCGGGCGATGATGGATGGCTTCGCCGTCTGCGACGCCGACTTCACCGGCGGCCCGGCCGCGATCGTGGAGCTTGAGGTGGTCTGCGACCTCGCCGCCGGCGACGTGACGCGGCTGGCGATCAGGCCGGGCTCGTGCGCCCGGATCATGACCGGCGCGCCGCTCCCGCCCGGCGCCGACGCCGTGGTGCCCATCGAATCCGCAGTCGACGGCACCGCGCGAGCCCACGCCGGCTCCCGCGTGCGGCTCGCCGACGACCGCTACCGCCCCGGTCAGCACGTCGCTCGCCAGGGGACGGCATTCAAGTCGGGAACCGTGGTGCTCCCGGCGGGCAGCCTGCTCGACGCGGCCGCCGTGGGCCTCGCGGCCGAGGCCGGAGCCACGCACGTGCTGGCGGAGCCGCAGGTCAGGGTGGCGCTCGTTTCGACGGGCAGCGAACTGGTTTCCTGCGACCAATTGCCGGCTCACGGCCAGACGCGTAACTCCAACGGCCCGATGCTCGCGGCGGCGGTCAAGCTGCTGGGGGCGGAGCCGATTTCGCTCGGCATCGCAGGCGATCGGCCCGAGGCGATTCGCGCGGCCGTCGCGCAGGGGCTGGCCGCCGACGTGCTTGCGCTCTCGGGTGGCGTCTCGGCGGGCGACCTCGATCTCGTGCCCGGCATCCTCGCCGCCTCCGGTGTCGAGCAGATCTTTCACAAGGTTCGCCTCAAGCCGGGCAAGCCGGTCTGGTTCGGGATCCTGCGGCGGCCGGCGGCGTCCCCGACGCTCGTCTTCGGCCTGCCGGGCAATCCGGCCAGCAGTCTCGTCTGCTTCGAACTCTTCGTCCGGCCCGCAATCCAGATCCTCGCCGCCCGGCCGCGGGCTTCGTGGCACCTGCCCCGCGCCCGCGCTGTGCTTGTGGCCGACGTGAAAGCCGCGGCCGACCGGCCGGTGTTCCTTCCCTGCCGACTGCGGCCGGGCGGGGCGGTGCTCGAGGCCGAGCCGCTGCCCTGGACCGGTTCGTCGGATCTCCTGGGCATGGCGGCGGGCGCCGCGCTCGAGGGTGCGACGCCGGGCCTGATCGCGCTGGCCGCCGGAGCGGGCCGCGTCGCGGCGGGCCGCGAGGTCGAGGTCGTGCTGCGGGGCGGGGCCGGGAGCTGACCGCGGCGGGTCAGCCGCCGGCGAGTGCCCGCCTGGGGTTGGTGGCGGTGAGCTGTTCGACGTCGGCCGCGGTGAACCCAGGCAGCGCCCCGAGCACCCGCTGCACGTCGTCCATGCCGGCGGTCGACCCCACGAGATGCGTCCGGTCGGCCGACCAGGCGGCGCCGTCGGGATCGACGATCACCGACTGCGAGCCGAGCCGGAACGTGCCCGGTCCCATGCCGCCGGCGGCCGTGGTGTCGGTGACGGCGATCGCCCGCTCGCTGCCGATCGCCCGCAGCCAGTTGCGAAGCGCCGGCAGGGGCACATGCACGCCGTCGGGAATCATCGTGATCCAGGGGAGCGTCTCGCAGGCGATCGCCCGGTGGATCACGTTGTCGTGTCGCGGCAGGACGTGCGGGCAGCCGTTGCCGAGATGGGTGAAGCACCGCAGACCGGCGGCGCAGGCCTGCCGGAGTTCGTCCGCCGAAGGGTCGCAGTGGCCGGCCGCCACCAGGATCCCCTGTTCGGCGAGCCAGCCGATCGTCCGGCAGCCGCGATCCCGCTCCGGCGCGAGCGTCATCATCCGCACGTGGCCACGCCCGGCCGCGACGAGGAGCTGCGCCTCTTCGACCGTGGCCGCGCGGGCGTGGGCCGGGGGATGGGCTCCCACGAAGCCCTTGTCGCCGCGGATGAACGGCCCCTCGACATGGATGCCCACGAGCGTCTGGCGCACGACCGGGTCGTCTTCGAGAAACGTCGCCAGCCGCTCGATGCGGCGGACGAGGGCCGGGATCGAGTCGGTGATCACGGT
>JBILOA010000201.1:0-4580 GCA_044374735.1 Pirellulales bacterium
ATTCGATCCAGGAGCGGCCGATGGCGATCAACGGCCAGGTGGTGATCCGGCCGATGATGTACCTCGCGCTCACGTACGACCACCGGCTGGTGGACGGCCGCGAGGCTGTGACCTTCCTGAAGCGGATCAAGGACACGATCGAGGATCCCTCGCGGTTGATGCTGGAAGTGTGAAGACCCGAAGGCTGATTCGGAGTTCCTGTGGGTAACGCTCAGTGGGCCGGGGTTGCCCGTGCCATCTCGCCGGACGCTCCCTCCAGGCATCCTGCCCTCCGGTCGCTCGGAGGAAACCTCGCTTCGCAATCCTTGCTTCGCTCGGTTTCCTACGCCGCTCGATTGGTACGGGCAACCCCTCACGCAACGAAACGGTGAATCATGAGTGCAACCACGCCTTCAGCTACGCCCGTGACAGCGCATGACCTCGTCGTGATCGGGGGTGGGCCGGGGGGCTACGTGGCCGCGATCCGCGCGGCGCAGGCGGGGCTGTCGGCGGCGGTCGTGGAGCGGGAGCCCCAGCTCGGCGGCACCTGCCTCCGGGTCGGCTGCATTCCCTCGAAGGCGATGCTCGAGTCGAGCCACAAATACGAGGAGGCGTCGCACGAACTGGCGGCCCACGGCGTGCGGGTGGGGGGCGTCGCTCTCGACCTGGCCACGCTCATGAAGCGCAAGGACGACGTCGTCTCCACGCTCGCCAAGGGCATCGACGCCCTGCTCAAGAAGAACAAGGTGACCCGCATTCTCGGCACCGGCCGGCTGGCCGGGCCGGGGAAGGTGAACGTGACGGCGGCCGACGGCACGGTGACAACGCTCGAGTCCCCGCGGGTGATCCTGGCGGTGGGCAGCCGGCCGGTCGTGCTCCCCGGGATCGAGGCCGACGGCGACCGCGTGGGCACGAGCACCGAGGCGCTCCGCTACCCGGAGGTGCCGGGCCACCTGGTCGTGATCGGCGGTGGCTACATCGGGCTCGAACTCGGCAGCGTCTGGCGGAGGCTTGGCTCACGGGTGACGGTGCTCGAGTATGCCGACCGGATCCTGCTCGGCATCGACGGCGACATCGCCGCCGATGCACTCACGCTGTTCCGCAAGCAGGGGCTCGACATTCGGCTGGGCGTCAAGGTGACCGGTGCGCGGGCCGAGCGGGCCGGCTGCGTCGTCGAGGTCGAGGGATCCGAGCCGATTCGGTGCGACCGGGTGCTCGCCGCCACCGGCCGCCGCCCGGCCACCGACGACCTGGGCCTCGAGACCGTCGGGCTCGAGCCCGACCGGCGGGGCTTCATTCCGGTGGACGGACAGTTTCGCACCACGGCTGCGGGCGTGTGGGCGATCGGCGACTGCATCCCCGGGCCGATGCTCGCCCACAAGGCCGAGGAAGACGGCGTGGCCTGTGCGGACGGCATGACCGGCGGCTGGGTCCACGTCGACTACGACCTGGTGCCCGCCGTCGTGTTCACGCATCCGGAGATCGCCGCCGTCGGCAAGACCGAAGAACAGCTCACGGCCGAGGGCGTGGCCTTCAAGAAGGGGATCTTTCCGTTCCGGGCCAACGGCCGGGCCCGAACCCTCGGCGACACGACCGGCAAGGTCAAGATCCTGGCCGACGCGGCCACCGACCGGGTGCTGGGCGTGCACATCATCGGCCCGGAGGCCGGCAACCTGGTGGCCGAGGCCGCCACCGCGATGACGTTCGGGGCCACGGCCGAGGACATCGCCCGCGTCTGCCACGCCCACCCGACCCTGCCCGAGGCCTTGAAGGAGGCCGCGCTGGCCGTGGCCGGCAAGGCGATCCACGGCTAGGTGTCGGCGAAACCAGGCCTCCGGTTCCGGCGTGGGCTGATCGAGTCGAGGACGAGCGAGGTACTTCTGGAGGATCGTCGCATGAGACCGGTGACCACGTTCATGTCCGGTGTCTCGTTGCTCGGCGCCCTGTTCGCAGCCGGCGGGCATGCCTCCGCGGCGGATACCGGGTCGTGGCAGGCGAGCTTCGCGAGGGACGAGCGGCAGTCGGGCGGGGCGACGCTGCGGTATCGGCTGTTCACGCCCGAGTCGGTTGGGGGCGGCGGCAAACTGCCGCTCGTGCTCTTTCTGCACGGCGCCGGCGAGCGGGGCGACGACAACGCCGCCCAGCTCAAGCACGGGGCGGCCGAGTTTCACCGACGGCAGAAGACGCATCCCTGCCTGGTGCTCGTGCCCCAGTGTCCGGAGGGCCGGAAATGGGTCGAGGTTGACTGGGGCGGCGGGGGCGGGGCGGGCACGTTTCCGGTGGAGCCCTCGGAGCCGCTGCGGCTCGCCCTCGAGGTGGTCGACGGCCTGATCGCCGCCGGCAAGGTTGACCCCGACCGCGTCTACGTGACCGGGCTGTCGATGGGGGGCTACGGCACCTGGTACGCCGCGGGCATGCCGGGCTCCCGGTTTGCGGCGGCCGCGCCGATCTGCGGCGGTGGCGATCCACGCTGGGCCAAGCGGTACGTCGGCCTGCCGCTCTGGGTGTTCCACGGCGACGACGATCGGGCCGTTCCGGTCGGGCGGTCGCGGGAGATGGTCGAGGCGATCCGGGCGGCGGGGGACGAGCCGAAATACACGGAATATCCCGCCGTCGGTCACGACTCCTGGACGCGGACCTACGCCGACGACGCGTTCCACGACTGGCTGTTCGCCCAACGGCGGACCGGCGACTGAGCCGGGCCGAGATCCGCCCAGCGCACGGGTTCAGCCGCTCTCCGGAACGCCGACAAACCGCCGTCCGAGGACACCCTCGGGAAGCGTCCAGATCGGGTTCACACCGGCCGGCAGCGGCTCGGCCCGGACGAAGATTTCCCGGGGCGGCGTCGGGAAGTAGAGCAGCAGCGCGGGGCAGAGCCAGCACTCCTGCTGCCTCGCCGCCACCTCACCGGCGTACCAGTTCCCGCTGCCGCTCGGGTCGCGACGCTGCCAGACGAGCCGCACGTCCTGCCCCTCGAAGGGCCGCCCGGAGAACGTGAGGGCGAAACCTCGCTCGGCGTCCGGAATTCCCTTGGCCGCGACGATGGCCGTGATCATCTCGGTCGCCCCGAGCACGAAGGCCTCTTCCTTGAGTCCGGTCCGTTCATCGTCGAAGACCCAGGTGCCGGATTCGAGATACGGGTAGAGCGTGAGCGTGCCGGTGTTCATGGTGCGTTCCCGGGGCCTGGCGGGGCGTGCCTGATGCCTCGCACGGGCATCCTACCGCCCCGGCAAGGGGGCTATGACACGCTTGGCTCGAACCACGGCTTGCCGAGCGGCGTAGACTGTCGGTGCATCCGTCTCGAAGGGCTTCCCCGTCAGGGGCGGCCCGCCAACCTGCCCGCAAGGTGGTGACGGGAACCGGAAACGGAACCCGAGGATGTGCGCCGGAGCGATCCGGCGAAACGGTTCGATCCCTCGGATTGAAGGTGCAGGCATGCCGCGTGGGTTTCTGTCGGTCCGGATCGACGCCGCCAATGAGCGGCACCATCTCTGGCTCAACAACGGCACCTGGTGGGTGCATTACACGCTGAACTTCGACTTCCGCACCCGCCGCGTCCGGCGGTCGCTCGGCACGGCCGTGCTCGCCGAGGCGATCCGCAGGCGCGACACGCTGTTCGAACGGCTCACGACGGAAGGGGAGTGGGTGCCAGAGCGCGATCCGGAGGCACCGATGCCCGCGGCTCCCGCCCCGTTGCTCGCAGTGGCGTGGCCCGCGGGCCATCGAGGCTGCGAGTCCGCTCCACGACGACCGGATGGCGGCGAGCGCCGGTTGATGCCGCCTGTGTGGCGGCTCACCAAACGGCAGCCCACGGCGAATCCGGCGGATGTCAGATAACCCGGAACCGGAGGTTGCCGCTGGTGGGAGTGATGCCCGCGCGAGTCGCCGTATAGTTCCGGCCGCCGAGCCGGACCGAGCCGATCGAGTTGGCGAGCACGCCGGACGACTCCGCGGGGTCGGTCGGCCCCAGGGCTGCACCATTCACCACCAGCGAGTCGATCCGCGAGCCGCGGCCTCCGGCGATGGACAGGTCGAGCCCGTCGCCGAACTGGGGCATCCCAGACGGGACGGCCGCGCCGATGTTTTCGATGCCGGCGACGATGCTCGAGCCGAACATGTTTCCCCGCACGATCACCGCTCCGATCCTGGCCGCGCCGTTGACGGGCGTCGTGCCGCTGTATCCGCCGAGGACCAGCGTCTTGGACATTGTGCCGCCCACCGTCAGCGAGTTGATCGCCCGTGGTCCGGTCGGTGTGGCAGCTCCCCGGGCTGCGATCAACACCGGCTGCAGCAGCGACCCCGAGATGTCACCGCGGACGACGATGGTGCCCAGCGAGCGGGCGCCCAGGTAACCGCTCAGCGGGCCATCGCCGGCAAAGATCCGGTTCACGCGCAGTGTGCCGATCCCGCCGCCGGCGCTCACGGCGCCGCTGGCGGGGCCGACTCCGCCGATCAGGTCGCCGCCGATTTCGATCGTGCCGATCCCGGCCCCTGCAGACACGATGCCCGAGAGGAGCCCGCCGCTTCCCACGATCGATCCGCCTACGACGGCCGAGCCGATGGACCCGGTGACGTACACCCGGCCGCTGAGCTGGTTGCTG
>JBILOA010000202.1:0-4547 GCA_044374735.1 Pirellulales bacterium
CCGCGGCACGGCGTCGGCGACCGCGTCGGGGCCGGCCCCGGCCACGGGCGGAAGCCGGGGGCCACCCGGCAGGCCGAGGAGGGCGTGCAGCGAGAGGCAGAGCTGGAGCTCGCCCCGGATGTTGACCAGCCCCGCGAGCGGCGTGCCGGCGCGGTGCGGCACGGCGTGGATCATGCGGACGGGGGTCACCTCGACGAGGATCGTCGCCGGCAGCGCCAGCCACTCCGTCGCCAGCCGGAACACGAGCAGGCTCGCGCTGTCGGCCTCGAGCGCCTCCTCCGGCTCCTCGAGGATCGCCCGCCAGGCATCGAGGTAGCCCGGCGGGTGCGGACGATCGAAGAACCCCCGGGCAGCCTCGGCGAGCACCGGACAGTTGCGGCAGTGGATGAACCGCTCGAGCTCCGGGCAGCTGCGGTCGCCCGTCACGCCGATCACCCGCCAGCACTCCGGCAGCGGAGCCTTGACGGCGTCGGCCTGCGCGTGGTCGATCATGGGGCGGCCTCCCTGCGGGCGGCCGCGCGGGCGGCCGACTGGCGGTATTTCTCGGCCATCGTCTCATCCCCGCGCCGTCGCGCGAGCAACGCCAGCGCGAGGTGGGCCTCCTCGTGGTTGGCGTCGAGATACAGCGTCTTGTGGAGACAGCCTTCGGCCCGGTCGAGGTCGCCGGCGGACTGGTGGAGCATTCCCATCAGGAAGAAAAGTTCCGGGGATGGAGGCAGCGTCGCCCGCTGCCGCTCGCAGTGGTCGATGGCGTCGGCGAACCGGCCCTCGTTGGCCAGCCGTCCGGCTTCGGCGAGCACGTGCTCGAGGTCGGCGGGCGCCGGTGACCGGGCGGCCGCCGGCGGCGTGGCGGGCGGGGATGGGCGGGCCGGGCTCGGCCGCGCCGGGCCGCGGTCCGCCGGCTTCGGCGCCGCATGCACGCCCCGCCGCAGGGCGAAGACCGAGGCCGTGCCGGCCGGAATCCAGTCCCCCTTCATGATCGGCGGCTCCGCCGCGCCCAGCACCAGCAGGCCGTCGGCGGCCAGCAGCCGATCGAGCTGCGCCTCGACGGTGCGGCGGGCGTCGGCGGTCAGATAGATCAGCAGGTTGCGGCAGAAGACGACGTCGTAGGACGCACGGTCCACCGCGAAGCCGGGGTCGAGCAGGTTCGCCCAGTCGAGCCGCACGGCCCGACGCACCCGCTCGGCCAGCACCGCCTGGGCGCCGTCGCACGTGAACCAGCGGTCGCGAAAGGCGAGGTCGGCGTTGCGGAAGGCATTGGCCGAGTAGCGGCCGGTGGCGGCCCGCTCGAGCGCCCGGCGGCTGATGTCGATCGCGTGGATCGTGAACTGCTCGGCGGTGAGGCCGGCCTCGAACAGGGCCATCGCCACGGAGTAAGGCTCCTCCCCGCCCGCCGCCGGCGCGCAGAGAATCCGCACGGGCGCGCGACCGGGCAGCGCGGCCCGCGTGGCGGCGAAGTCGGCCACGAAGCCGAACACCTGCCGGTCCCGGAAGAACCAGCTCTCGGCGACGATCACGTCTTCCACGAGCAGATCCCGCGCCGCCGGATCGGCCCGCAGGAGCCTGGCGAACGCCGCCGGATCGTCGAGGTCGGCGGCCTTCATCCGGCCGCGGACCGCCCGGTGCACGGCGGCCTGTCCGACCGTGGAGGCGTCGAGCCCGATCCAGTCCCGCAGCAGCGCCTCGATGTCGTCGAATCCGCTCATGGCCCCACCTCGGCGGCCGCCGCCGCCAGGCCCGCGGTCAGTTCGGCCGGCAGCAGTTTACGGACATCGATCACCTGCACGGTCTGGCCGCCGATTCGGAGGGCCCGATCGAGATAGGCGGCGTCGGGCAGCCGCAGCGGCGGCAGCGTCGCCCCCGCCTCGTCCGCCGACCGGACCGCCACCACGTTTTCGGCGACCAGCCCGAGCCGGATCGGCGCGGGCCGCCCGGCTGGCATCGCTCCGGCGGCCTCGGGCTCGACCTCCACGACGATCACGCGGGTGCTGAGCTTGGCGGCCGGCGGGGCCTGGCCCAGCCGGCGGGCGAGGTCGACCAGCGGCATCAGCCGGCCGCGGTAGGTGAAGATGCCCAGGAGGTAGTCGGGCACCCGCGGCAACGGCCGGGCCGGGACGAGCGGCAGCACCTCGATCACCCGCCGCGACTCGATGGCATAGGGCTGGCCGGCGATGCTGAAGGTGAGGAGCTGCATGGTCGCTGCCGGATGCCATCCCGCCGGGGCCGTCCGCGGCTCTAGATGGTGAACCGCGACACCTCCTCCTTCAGGTCGCCGACCGCCTCGCGCAGGTGGACGGTGGCCGCGTTGAAGTCGTGGAGCGCGCCGGCGGTGCGATTGGCCCCCTCGGCGAGTCGCACCATGGCCTCGCGAATCTGGTCGGCCCCTTGGCTCTGGGCCCGCATGCCCTCGGTCACCTGGCCGAACCGGCCCGAGATGCCCTCGACGGCGGCGATGATCTCACCGAGTTTGCCCGAGACCGCGCCGATCTCGCGGACGCCCGCCCGGACCTGCTCGGCAAACTTGTCCATCTCCATCACGCCGGCGGAGACGGCGTATTGCATCTCCTTCACCATGCGCTCGATGTCGAGCGAAGCGACGGCCGTCTGGTCGGCGAGCCGGCGGATCTCGCGGGCCACCACCAGGAAGCCGAGCCCGTACTCCCCGGCCTTCTCGGCCTCGATGGCGGCGTTGATCGACAGCAGGTTGGTCTGGTCGGCGACCTTGGTGATCGTCGTCACGGCGAGATTGATGTTGGCGGCCCGCTCGCTGATCGCGGCGAGCTTCGTGCCGAACGAGGAGGTGCTCTCCGCCAGGGTCCGCATCGTCGTGTCCATGCCGGCCAGGTCGGAGCGGCTGTCGGCGGCCATCGCGCCGGTCCGGCCGGCCATCTCGTTGACCTCGGTCATCGTCCGCACGAGCTCCTGGCTCGTGACCGAAATCTGCTTCACGGCCGCCACCGCCTGGCTGGTCGACGCGCCGTAGTCGTTGATCACCTGCTGCTGTTCGCTGGCGGTCGCCTGGATCGCCGTGGCGGTGCTCATCAGGGCGACGGAGGAGTGCTGGATCCGGCCGATCAGCCCGCGGAGGTCGTGGGTCATGGTCTCGATCGACTCCAGCAGCGCGCCGGTCTCGTCGTCGGTGGTGATGTCGACGGTGGCCCGGAGGTCGCCCCCGGCCACCTGCCCGGCGACGGCCATCGCGGTGCGGATGGGGTTGGAGATGGTGCGGGCGACGACCAGGGCCGCGAGCGTCACGCCCAGGATCGTGGCCAGCGACAGCCCGATGATCGCCAGCCGCTGGAAGCGGATCAGGGCGTAGGCCTCCGCCGCATCCTGCTTGACGAGCAGACCCCAGCGAAAGCTCGGCAGGTAGCACCAGGCCCCCACGCCCTCGACGCCCCGGTAGTCCACGAGCGGTCCGTAGCCCCGGGTGCCCTCGGCCGCCTGCTGGATCGCGGTCCCCTGCCCGCTACCCAGCGGGATCCGCAGTCGGAAGGCGGCATCGTCGGCGTGCCGCAGGGGAGTGGTCACGAGAATCGCTTCGCCGTCGAGTTGGGCCGCCACGATTTCGCCCGTCTCCCCGAGCCCGCTGAAGTCCGAAAGCGTCCGCCAGACGCGCTCGGGCTCGAGACCGAGCGCGAGGACGCCCGCGAGCCGCCCCTGGTCGAGGATCGGGCAGGTGACGAAGGCGAGGGGCGGGCCCGTCGGGCCGTAGCGCTCGAATCCCCCCAGGTCCGACTGGAGGAGCGTCTTGGCCCGATCGAAGCCGGCCGCGAGTTCCGAGTCGGCGAGCAGTCCGGTCGCCAGCGACGCGCCCACGGGAATCGCGGGGTCGAGCGAGAACAGCACCCGGCCGGACGGGTCGATCAGCAGCAGTTGCTCGTAGTGGAACGACTTGGCGGCGTAGGCGAGGTAGTCGCTCTGGTCGGCGGCGGCGGTCGCGGGGCTGCCGGCGGGCACCGCGGCGAGGTCGCGGACGGCCCGCACGATCGATGGGCCACGGGCCAAGGCCGCGCCGTCCCGCACCCGTTCCGCGGCGTAGGCCTCGAGTTCACCCGCCTTGCCGGCCGCGGTCTGGACGAGCGTGTCGCGGACCGCCCGCTCCAGCGCGGACGTCGCGATCCGGGCGGTGATCGCCGTCAGGATCGCACAGGGGATCAGCGCGATGACCAGAAACCAGAACAGCAGGCGTCCGGCGATCGAGCGGCGGATGCCCGCCTGCGAGGCGTCGTTCATGGGCTGCCTCCCGGCCGGGTCGTCGGCCCGGGGTTCGCCCAGGCACCGCCCCAGCCCCGGGCGAGGTCGGCGACGAACTGCTCCCAGTCGGAACGCGAACGGGAGATCGGAAAGGGCATCGGGCGGACGGGCGTGCGGCTGCTCCAGACCACGTCCACCTGGCCGTCGGCCCGGATCCGGCCGATGAACACCGGCCGCCACGTGTGCTGCGTCTCCGGATCGACGGCGATGATCCCCTCGGGTGCGTCGAGGCTCTGGTGGCGAATCGCCGGCCGCACCAGCGCCACGTCGGCCGTCTCGGCCTCGCGGAC
>JBILOA010000203.1:0-4541 GCA_044374735.1 Pirellulales bacterium
GTCGCCCGGTTCGGCCGCACCGGCGAGCCTGACGTTGCAGCCTGCCCAGCCCGTCGACGTGCCCGCCGGCATGCGGCTGGTGCTCACGGTGCGGCAGCAGTCGAAGCACGAGGGGCAGACGGTGGGAATCGTTCGTTGCTCCACCTCCGCGGACAGCCGCGTCGCCTCCTGGCACAACCTGCCGGCTGGCCTGGCCACGATCCTCCTGAAGCCTGCGGCCACGCGATCCGCCGCCGAGGCCGCGCAGCTTGCCGACTACTACCGCCGACAGGTGGCGTCCGAGCTGGCGCCCGCCCGCGAGGCCGCGGCGCGGCTCACCGCCGTACTGGCCGCGATCAAGCCGGCCAGCGTGCCGGTGATGCAGGAGCTGCCCGCCGACAAACGCCGCGTGACGAAACTCCAGCATCGTGGCAACTGGAACGACCTCGGCCCCGAGGTCGCCGAGGCGGTGCCCGCGGTGTTCAACTCGGCCCGGCCGTCGGCCGCCGGCCGGATCGACCGTCTCGCGCTCGCGAAGTGGCTCGTCGATCCGGCCAACCCGCTCACCGCGCGGGTGGTGGTCAATCGGATCTGGGAGCGGCTGTTCGGGATCGGGATCGTGTCGACGAGCGAGGAGTTCGGCGCCCAGGGCGAGCTGCCCAGCCACCCGGAACTGCTCGACTGGCTGGCCTGCGAGCTGGTCGAACGAAAGTGGGATACGAAAGCCATCACCCGGCTGATCGTCTCGAGCGCGGCCTACCGGCAGACGAGCAAGTGTCCGCCGGAGCTTGTCGCTGCCGACCCGGAGAATCGGCTCCTGGCCTGCGGGCCGCGGGTGCGGCTCCCGGCGGAGGTGATTCGCGACCAGGCGCTGGCGGCCGCCGGCCTGCTGTCGCGGAAGAAGGGGGGCCCGAGCGTCAATCCGCCGCAGCCGAACCTCGGGCTCTCGGCCGCCTTCGGCGGTGGCATCGACTGGAAGACGAGCACCGGCGAAGACCGCTACCGCCGCGCGCTCTACACGACCTGGCGCCGGAGCAACCCCTACCCGTCGATGGCCACCTTCGACGCCCCCAACCGCGAGGTCTGCACGCTCCGCCGCCCGCGCACCAACACGCCCCTGCAGGCGCTCGTCACGCTCAACGACCCGGTCTACGTGGAGGCGGCGCAGGCGCTCGCGCGCCGGATGATCCGCGAAGGGGGGGCCACCGCGGCGGATCGGGCCACCCGCGGCTTCCGGCTGGTGCTCACCCGGCGGCCCACCGCTCCGGAGGTCGAGCGGCTCGTCCGGCTCCATGCCGAGGCGGCGGCGGACTATTTGGGCGACGCGGCGGCGGCGAAGCAGATGGCCACCGAGCCGCTCGGCGCGCCACCGGCCGACCTCGGCATCGATACGCCCGAGCAGATGGCCGAGCTCGCCGCCTGGACGGTGGTGGCCAACGTGATTTTGAACCTCGACGAGACCTTCATGTGTCCTTGAGGCGCCCCTCATGAACCCGATCCTCGAACACAAGCTCCTCGCCACCCGCCGTCAGCTGCTCGGCAGCATGGGGGGCGGGATCGGCGCGATCGCGCTCGGAGAGCTGCTCGGCGGCTCGGCCCGTGGGGCCGCAGCATCGGGGAGTGGCCCCGGCGGCGGGCTGCCTGCCGACCCGCTGGCCGCCCGACTCCCGCCGCTGCCGGCCAAGGCCAAGCGGATGATCGTGATCCACCTCACGGGCTCACCGCCGCACCTCGACCTCTACGACAACCGGCCCGCGCTCGTGAAGCACGACGGGGAGGACTGCCCCGCCGAGTATCTGGCCGGCAAGAAGTTCGCCTTCACCAGCGGCACACCCAAGCTCCTGGGCACGCGCCGCAGCTGGGTGAAGTGTGGTGAAAGCGGCCTCGAGCTCTCGGACGCGATTCCGAATCTGCACCGGGTCGCCGACAAGCTCTGCCTGATCAAGAGCATGCACACCGACCAGTTCAATCACGCCCCCGCCGAGCTGATGGTCTACACGGGATCGCCGCGCTCGGGCCGGCCGAGCCTCGGCTCCTGGGTGACCTACGGCCTGGGCAGCGAGAACGCCGACCTGCCCGGGTTCGTGGTGCTGATCTCGTCCGGCGTGCAGCCCAACGGGGGGACGAGCAGCTTCGGCTCCGGCTTCCTCCCGAGCGTGTACCAGGGCGTGCAGTGCCGCTCGAAGGGCGATCCCGTGCTCTACGTCTCCGATCCGCCCGGCATGAATCGGGCGCTGCGGCGGAAGACGCTCGACGCGCTCAAGGACTTGAACGAGCTCCAGGCCCGCGAGCTCGGCAATCCGGAGACGGTGACGCGGATCGCGCAGTACGAGCTCGCCTACCGGATGCAGGCGAGCGTGCCCGACGTGATGGACATCGCCAAGGAACCGAAGCACGTCCTCGAGGCCTACGGCGCCACGCCCGGCGGGGCGAGCCTGGCCAACAACATCCTGCTGGCGCGGCGGCTGGTGGAGGAGGGGGTGCGGTTCGTGCACCTCTTCGACTGGGGCTGGGACTTCCACGGCACCAATCCCGGTGAAGACATCCGCGACGGCCTCACCAAGAAGGCGGCCACGTTCGACAAGCCGGCCGCGGCCCTGATCGAGGATCTCGAGCGGCGGGGGCTGCTCGAGGACACGCTCGTGCTCTGCACCGGCGAGTTCGGCCGCACGCCCTTCCGCGAGGGTCGGACGGCCGGCGGCAGCATCCTCGGCCGCGACCACTACCCCGATTGCTACACCGTCTGGATGGCCGGGGGCGGGGTGAAGGGGGGCCACGTGCACGGCGCGAGCGACGACCTCGGGTTCAAGGTGGCGAGCGACCCGGTGCACGTGCACGACCTGCAGGCCACGATCCTCCACCTCCTGGGCTTCGACCACACGAAGCTCACCTGGCGATTTCAGGGCCGAGACTTCCGGCTCACCGACGTGCACGGCCACGTCGTCCGGGAGATCCTCGCCTGAGCGACCGCGGGCCGGGGCGGCCGGAGTCGGCGGCCAATCGTGGCCGCCCGGTTACCAGTCGTCGGTGCGGAAGGGGGAAGCCGGGAGTCCGGCGCGGTTGTAGAGATTTGCCCCGTCGGGGTTCATCGAAAAGGCGTAGCGGACCGCCACGGGCTTGGGCACGGCGGGGCAGGAGACCACGACCGCCTCGCCCTCGATCACCGCGTCGGCCCAGTGCCACTTCCGGTCCTCACCGGCGATGGCGAACCGGCGGAGCTTGGTGTCACGGTCTTCCACGGCCGGCGTCCGGCCCTGCTTGCGGCCGACCATTAGTCCGCCACCGAGGTGGTCGAACGACAGCCGCGCCTTGTCGCCGGCGACCTCCAGCGACTTGAACAGCGGCCCCGAGGGAACGACCTCGCGCTTGCCGTAGTCGTGGTGCAGGGCCCAGCGGGCCAGCCGGGTGCCGACGTCGAACTTGTTTCGGGGGTGGATGTCGCCGCGGGCCTCGAACGGCACCGTGTCGGTGATCACGGCCATGCCGGTGCGGGGGATGGCGAGCGCCTGACGCTGCGCCTCCCGCAGGCGGGCCCAGCCGTCGCCACCGGCCGGATCGTCGGAGGGATTTTGGAAGCTCGCCAGCTGCACGAAGTAGAACGGGAGGTCGTCACGACCCCACGTCCGCCGCCAGCCGCCCACGAGCGCCTCCATCTTCTGGCGGTAGGAGTCTCCCTCACCGCCGTTGGACTCGCCCTGGTACCAGAGAAATCCCTTGACGGGGAACCGCGCCAGCGGATGGATCATGCCGCGATACATCGCTCCCCAGCCGCTGGCCGCCGGATGGCCCGGCAGTGCGGGCGGAGCCGGCAGCGACTCCAGGGGGCCGCCGGCCGCGACTGCTTCCCGGGCGGATTTGAGCCACCGTTCCAACTCGTCGAGTTTCCCGGCGAGCGCGCCGCGGTGGGCCTCGATCGCTCCACGCTGCGCCGTCACGGCCCCGGCGAGTTCGGGGACGAGTTCCATGCCCGCGGGCGCTATCCAGGGCTCGATCGGCGTGCCTCCCCAGTTGTCGTCGAGCAGGCCGATCGGCACACCGGTGGCCGCCTGCACGTCCCGCGCGAAGTACAGACCCACCGCGGTGAACCCACCGGCCGTGGCCGGCGAGCAGACCTGCCAGGGCGTGGCGGCCGGTGCATCATCCGCCGCGACGGCCGACTGCACGTGGTTGAACTTGATCCGACGGATGTCCGGGTGATTGGCGGCGGCGATGTCGTCGGCCGCGTCGCTTTGGGCCATGGCCCATTCCATGTTCGACTGGCCGCCACAGAGCCAGACGTCCCCGATCACGACGTTCCGCAGCCGGAGCGAGTTCTTGCCCGTCACGAGGAGCTCGAGGCCCTTGCCCTCGGCCCGGGCGGGCAACGCGACGACCCAGTGGCCGTTGGGATCCGCGACCGCCGAGGCCTCGGCGCCGGCCAGCGCGACCCGCACCTCTTCGCCGGGAGCGGCCCAGCCCCAGACGCTGATCGGCTGATCGCGTTGGAGCACCATGTCGTCGGTGAAAATCCGCGGCAGCCGGACGTCGGCCCGACCGACGACGGCCAGCATGGCGAGGACGAG
>JBILOA010000204.1:0-4540 GCA_044374735.1 Pirellulales bacterium
ATCGTTCGTCCAGCCTACGAGGGATCGGCGCCGCCCGCGTCGAAACTGGCAACGCGAACGCCACCAGCCGCAGCGGGGCACGCGTTGAAGCGGGTCCTCGGGCCGGTTAGACTCTCGCCGCCGGGGAAAACCGCTTGTCTTGCCGGAGTACACCGCTATGGAAGCGTCCTTAAAAAATATCCGTCTGGTGGGCCTCGCGACGGCTGGCCTGGTGGCGGTCGCAGCCTTGGGCTGCGGCTCGCGTGACGGGGCTGGTGGTGGCGCTGGCGGCGGGGCTGGGACTGCCAAGTCCCTGCCGCCGGTCAAGGTGATCGCGTTCGACGAATCGGCGGCGGTGCTGCAGGGGATCGCGGATGGCACGGTCGTGGGCACGATCGTCCAGAACCCGTTCCAGTACGGTGCCAAGAGCATCGAGACGCTGCACGCCATCAAGGAAGGCAAGGCCGACGCGGTCCCGGAGAGCAAGTTCATCAACATCCCGGCCCGGGTGGTGCTGGCTGATGATTCCCGCAAGGAGTTCGCCGGGGCCGAGGTAGTGCCGGTGGCCGCATTTCGGGAGGAGCTCAAGAAGCTGCTCGCCGGGGGCGGCGCCGCCGCGGCGGGCGAGGGGCCTGAATACGCCTTCATCACCAACGGCGTGGCCGACTTCTGGACGATCGGCAAGGCGGGCGCCGAGAAGGCCGCGGCCGACCTCGGCGTGAGAGCGACCGTGATCATGCCCAGTTCGATCACCGACCAGACCCGCAAGATCGAGGACCTGCTCACGCGGGGCACGGCCGGCATCGCCATCAGCCCGATCAATCCTGCCAATCAGGGGGAGGTGCTCGCCAAGGCGGCCGCCGCCACGAACCTCGTCACCCACGACAGCGACGCGCCCGATTCGCCCCGCCAGGTCTACATCGGGATGGACAACTACGAGGCCGGGCTGATCTGTGGCAAGCTCGTCCGCGACGCCCTGCCCGACGGCGGCAAGGTGATGCTCTTCATCGGTCGGCTCGACCAGGACAACTCCCAGCGGCGCCGCCAGGGCTGCATCGACGGGATCCTCGGCCGCGAGCCTGATCCCGCCCGCCGCGATGATCCCGGCGCGACGATCAAGAGCGACGACGGCAAGTACGAGATCCTCGGCACGATGACCGACCAGTTCGACCGGGCCAAGGCCAAGGCCAATGCCGAGGACGCGCTCCTGCGGCATCCCGACGTAGCCGCGATGGTCGGCCTCTTCGAATACAACCCGCCCCTGATCCTCGAGGCGCTCGAGCGGGCCGGCCGGCTCGTTCGTCCGGCGGCCAAGTGAACGCCGCCGAGGTTCCGCTCGTCGAGGTCCCGCTCGTCGAGGTGAAGGGGATCTCGAAGCGGTTTCCGGGCGTGCGAGCCCTCGATGACGTCTCGCTCCGCGTGGGGCAGGCTGAGGTGCTCGCCCTGATCGGCGAGAACGGAGCGGGCAAGTCGACGCTCCTCAAGATCCTGGCGGGTGTGCAGCCGCCCGACGCGGGCGAGATCCTCGTCGCCGGCCGGCCGGTGCGGTTTCGCGGCGTGGAAGACGCGCTGGAGGCCGGTGTCGCGCTGATCCACCAGGAGTTGAATCTCGCGGACAACCTCGACATCGCCGGCAACATCTTCCTGGGCCGCGAGCCACGGCGGCTGGGGCTGCTCGATCTCGCCGCGATGCGCCGGGAGGCCGCCGAGTGGCTGTCGATGGTGGGCCTCGACCTCGACCCCGCGACGCCCTTGGCCGAGCTGCCGATCGGCCGCCAACAGCTCGTCGAGATCGCCAAGGCGCTGTCCACGCGGGCGCGGCTCCTGATCATGGACGAGCCGACGAGCTCCCTCTCCGCCCGTGAGACGGAGACCCTTTTCCGGGTCGTCAAGGAGCTGCGCCGCCGGGGGGTGAGCGTGATCTGGATCTCGCATCGCCTGGGCGAAGTGAAGGAACTCGCCGACCGCGTGGTCGTGCTCCGCGATGGCCGAAACGCCGGCGAGATCGCCGACCGCGCCGGGATCGAGCACGACCGGATGATCCGGATGATGGTGGGCCGCGACATCGACCGGCTCGCCCGCCGGCCGAGCCATCGTCCGGGCGACGTGATGCTCGCCGCCCGGGAGCTGCGGACGCCCGCCCACCCGAAACACCCGCTCTCGTTCGAGGTGCGGGCCGGCGAGATCGTCGGCATCGCGGGGCTCGTCGGGGCCGGCCGGACGGAGCTGTTGACGACGCTGTTCGGGGTCACGCCCGCGGTGGCCGGGAGCATCGCCGTGGCGGGCCGGCCCGCCACGCCGCGGTCCCCGATCGAGGCCATCTCGGCCGGCCTCGCGCTCGTGCCGGAAGACCGCAAGCACCAGGGCCTCGTGCTCGAGATGGCGGTGCGGGAGAACATGTCGCTCGTGTCCTTGTGGCCCGAGAGCCGGGCGGGGTTCGTCGACTTCGCGCGGGAGCGGCGGCTGTCCGCCGAGATGATTCCGGCGCTGGCGATCAAGACCCCCGGTGACCGGCAGGCGGTGCAGTTCCTCTCCGGCGGCAACCAGCAGAAGGTGGTGCTCGCCAAGTGGCTGGCCATGAAGCCGAAGGTGCTCCTGCTCGACGAGCCGACCCGGGGCATCGACGTGGGGGCCAAGGCGGAGATTTACGACCTCGTCCACCGGCTCGCCGGCGAAGGCCTCGCGGTGCTCTTCGTCTCGAGCGAAATGGAGGAGATCCTGTCGCTCGCCGACCGGGCGCTGGTGATGCACGAGGGGCGGCTGGCCGGCGGGCTCTCCCGCGACGAGCTTAGCGAAGAGAACGTGATGCAGTTGGCGGCCGGAGGCAGGGCGGAGAGGATGAGCGCATGAGCGAGCAGGCGATGGCGAGCGAGCAGAGGCCGGCGGTCTGGCAAGCGCTGCGGAGCATCGTGTCTCCGAAGATCCTGGGCATCATCGGCCTGTTGGCGGTCGTCTGCCTCTACACGGCGCTCGTCAGCGACAACTTTTTGAAGGTGGGCAACCTCGAGAACATCGTCCACCGCACGGCGCTGTTCGGCATCCTCTCGATCGGGGTGGCCTTCGTCATCATCACCGGCGGCATCGACCTTTCGATCGGCTCGGTCGTGTGCCTGGTGGGTGTCTTGCTCCCGTGGCTGCTCGTGCAGCACGGCTGGAGCGTGCCGGCCGGGGTGGGATTCGTGCTGGCCCTCGGCGCGGCGATCGGCCTCGTGCACGGGCTGCTCGTGACGAGGCTCGGGCTGCAGCCGTTTGTGGTCACGCTCTGCGGCCTCCTGATCTACCGGGGCGTGGCCCGCGGGCTCACGCAGGATCAGTCGCAGGGCTTCGGCACGGCCTACAAGGGCCTGCGGTCGCTGGCCACCGCGCGGTTTCCGATCTTCGGGGAAGGGGGCTTCGAGCTGCCCGCCACCACGCTGATTTTCCTCGTGATCGCGGTGGTGGCGGCGGTGTTTCTCAATCGCACCGTCTGGGGCCGGTATCTGCTCGCGCTCGGCCGCAACGAGCAGGCGGCCCGCTACTCCGGGATCGACACCGGGCGGATGAAGCTCCTAGCCTATGTGATCTCGAGCACGCTGGCGGCGCTCGGGGGGATGCTGTTCGTGCTCGACATCAACGCCGCCCAGCCCAGCGACTTCGGCAACTTCTACGAGCTCTACGCGATCGCGGCGGCCGTGCTCGGCGGCTGCTCACTCCGGGGCGGCGAGGGCTCGATCCTCGGGCTGCTCGTCGGCTCGGCCCTGATGGTCGTGCTCAACAACATGATCAACCTCGCCCATCCGCAGTATCAAAACGTGGAGTTCGCGATCATCGGCGGTGTGATCCTGGCCGGGGTGATCGCCGACGAGCTGGTGCGCCGGGCGGCGCGACGGCGTCCGGCCGCATGAGCCAGCCTCCCCGGTTCGGGCCGGCGACGGCCACGTTTCTGGTCGTCTCGAGCATGATCGGGACGGGCGTGCTCACGACCAGCGGCTTCACGGTGGCGCTCGTCGGCAGCAACCAGCTGATGCTCATCCTCTGGGTGGTGGGCGGGATCCTGGCGGTGTGCGGGGCGCTGTCGCTCGCCGAGCTCGCCGCGATGCTGCCGGAGAGCGGAGGCGACTACGTGTTCCTGCGGGAGGCCTACGGGCCGCTGGCGGGGTTTCTGTCGGGCTGGGTCTCGTTCCTGATCGGCTTCGGCGGACCGATCGCGGCCTCGGCGGCGGCGGCGGGGAAGTATCTGCTCGCGCCCGCGGGGCTCGAGGACTCGGTAACGCGACCGGCGGAGCTCGCGGTCGCGACGGCCGTGATCGTCGGGCTATCCCTGGTCCACTGCCTCGGCCGCCGTGCGACGATCCGCACCCAGGTGGGCATGACCCTGGTGAAACTCGTGATCCTCTCGGGCCTCGCCGTCGCGGGCCTCGCCGCTGGGGCCGGCCGGTGGGGCAACCTCGTCGACCGGCCGCCGCTGTCGCCCGAACTGGCGGTGGCGATGGCCTCGTCGCTCGTCTATGTGTCGTATGCCTACACGGGCTGGAACGCCGCCGCCTACGTGGCCGGCGAGGTGGCCGAGCCGCAGCGGTGG
>JBILOA010000205.1:0-4539 GCA_044374735.1 Pirellulales bacterium
CTGGTTCAACCGGCTCCGCAACCAGGCCGACCAGTGGGTGGGCCTGAGACAGACGGACAAGACCGTGGAGCCCGGCGGCGGCTGGCAATGGGTGACCGGCGACGAAGCCGGCATGACCTCCGACGTCGCCTTCGCCACGCCCACGTTCTGGAACGCCGGCGAGCCCAACAATGCCGGGTTCGGCACGGAAGATTACGCCGGTATGAACAACTACGGCGCCGGCCTCAACGACTTCCGGGAGGTCGAGACGCTCGGCTCGCTGATCGAATACGGCATCGACGGCCAGGTGCTCGCGATCCCGCTGTTCGGCCCTGCACCGAATCAAACGAGCACTATCAAGTTCGTGTCTTCAGTGGCTCTTGTCGCGGTGCGGGTGGGCAACACCGGCCCCTCGGCCGCCAACTCCTCGACGAGCACCGGCGAAGACACGGCCCTCGCCTTCACCGCCGCCCACTTCACCGCCAGCTTCAGCGATCCGGAACTCGATTCGCTCGCCTCGATCACCATCACGGCCCTGCCGTCCGCGGCGGCCGGCGTGCTGACGTTCAAGGGCACCGCCGCGACCGTCAATCAGGTGGTGCTGGCCGGTGAACTGAACCAGCTCGCCTTCACCCCGATCGCCAACTTCAACGGCAGCACGAGCCTCGGCTACACCGCCAGCGACGGCTACCTGTCGAGCTCCGCCGCCACGCTCACGATCGCGGTGAACGCCGCCAACGATCCCCCGGTGCTCGACACCGCCGGGTCGCCCGCCCTCACTGCCATCGCGGAGGACGTCGCCGACGGCTCCAACGGCGGCACGACGGTGGCCGCCATCGTGGTCGCCGGCAGCATCACCGACCTCGACGTCGTCTCGCCGGCCACGGTACCCGCGGCGATCGCCGTCACCGGCGTCGACAACACCAATGGCGTGTGGCAGTACAAGGTGGGCAGCGGCAACTGGACGGCCTTCAGCGCGACCCGCGACGTGGTCGCGCTCGGCGGCGCGGCGGTGCTCCTCGACGCCACCGACCGGGTGCGGTTCGTGCCCGACACCAACTTCAACGGCTCCGCCAGCTTCACCTACCGGGCCTGGGACAAGTCCGCCGGCACGGCGGGCGGCACCTCCAACCCGTTCGCCCTCGGCGGCAACACCGCGTTGAGCACGGCCGAGGAGACCGCCGCGGTCACGGTCACCCCGGTCAACGACGCCCCGACCACCGCGGGCAAAACGATCCGCTTCGACGAGGACACGACCTACGTCTTCGCCTTGGCCGACTTCGCCTTCACCGACGTCGATGCAGGCAACTCCCTCCAGTCGGTCACGATCACGTCGCTGCCGGCGAGCGGCACCGTCACGCTCAACAACGGCACGGCCGACGTCGCCGTCTCCCAGAACGATGTCATCCTCCTGGCCGACATCGTGGCCGGCAGGCTCAAGTACACGCCCCCGGCCAATGCCTTCGGCACCGCGTACGCGTCGCTCGGCTACACCGTGAGCGACGGCTCGGCGTCGTCTACCGCCGCCACGATCACGTTCGACGTGATCGACACCAACGACGCCCCCACGGCGATCGCCTGGGCCACCGGCGGCAGCGTGGCGGAGAACGCCTCGGCCGGCACCGTCGTCGGCACGCTCTCGGCCACCGATCCCAATACGGGCGACGTCCTGCGGTTCCGGCGGACGACCAACGCCAACTTCACGATCACGCCCGACGGCACCGTCAAGGTCGCGACCAACGCGGTCCTCGACTACGAGGCCGGCACGACCCAGACGCTCGGCGTCGAGGTCAGTGACTCGGGCGGGCTCACCTACGTCCAAAACCTCACGGTCACGCTCACCGACGTGACCGAGACCGATCCGTCGATCTACGCCAACGCCGGTTACGTGGCTCCGGGCGCCACGATCACGATCACGACCTCGCTCCTGCGGGCGGCGGACGCCCAGCAGACGCCAAGCCAGCTCGTCTTCACGGTGCAGAGCCTGCCCTCCGGCGGCACCTTCTGGATCGACAGCGACGGCGACGGCACGCTCAACGGCGCGGAGCGGCCGCTCGGCTTCCGCTCCGACTCCGACCCCGACGCCGTCAACACGTTCACCCAGGCCGACATCGTCGCCGGCCGGCTGAAGTTCACGAAGGACACGGCCCAGTCCTCGGGCCAGCTGCAGGTGAAGGTCAGCGACGGCACGGGCGGGGCCACGCCGGAGGCCCGGCTGATCCTGATCCCGTCGAACCCGCCGGTCGTCAGCCCGGTCGACGACCAGCAGTGGCGGACGAGCGGCAGCCAGAGCTTCCGCCTGCCCGCCGGCACGTTCACCGACCCGGACCAGGACCTGCTCACCGTCTCGGCCACGCTCACGAGCGGCCAACCGCTGCCCGGCTGGCTCTCGTTCGATCCCGCCACCCTGACCTTCACCGGCAGCCCGGTGGGCCAGGCCGACGGTTCGACGCTCGCGATCCGCGTGTCGGCCACCGACGGCCGCACCACGCCGGTGAGCGACGACTTCACGATCACGTTCTCCGCCACCGTCACCGCCCCGGGCGTCACCAACCCGATCGCCGACCAGGTCTTCGACGGCGCGGGCACGAAGACGTTCACGGTGCCGGTGAACACGTTCACCGATCCCAATGCCGCCCCGCTCACCTACACGGCGACGCTCGCGGGCGGCGGCGCACTGCCGAGTTGGCTGAGCTTCGACGGCACCACCCGCGTCTTCAGCGGCAACCCGCCCGCGTCAGCGGTTCCCGGCCCGCTGATGCTCAAGGTGACGGCCACCTCCAGCGGCGGCTCGGCCAGCAGCGTCTTCCGGCTCGACATCCTCAATGCCAACGACGCTCCCGCCGAGAGCCCTGCCGGGGCCATCGCCGACCAGACGCTCAGCGGCGGCGGCTCCATCGTCTTCACGGTCAACCGCTCGGCCTTCGCCGACGCCGACGGTGGCACGCTGAGCCTCGCGGCCGCGCTCCCCGGCGGCGGCGACCTGCCCAGCTGGCTGATCTTCAGTTTCGATCCCGCCACCGGCCTCGGCCGGTTCAACGCCGACCTGCCCTCCGGCTCGGGCTCCCTCGTGGTCCGCGTGACGGCCGACGACGGGGTCGGGGGCGCGGGCTTCGCTGACTTCACGATCTCGTACTCCGGTGGCCAGAACGCCTCGCCCCAGGTCCGCACCAGTGCCGGCACGTTGGCGATGGCCTACAGCGCCGATACCAGCGCGTGGGTGCTCTCCACGGGACCGTTCGGCCAACTCGCAGCCTTCATCGTCGGCCAGGGGGCGACCAAGGCGATCACGGGAGAGCATCTGCTCGAGGCCGACCCGGACGACGACGGCGCGGATGTCACCTTCACCATCACCACCGCCCCCACCCGCGGCCAGCTCTGGCTCGACACCGACTCCAGCGGCACGATCAACGGCTCCGAGTCAACGCTCGGCGTGAACGGCACGTTCACGCAGGCCGACATCGACGCCGGCCGGTTGAAGTATCGCCACACCGCCGGCGACGACACCGACGACTCGTTCGTCTTCAACGTGGCCGACGGCGGTGAGAACGGCTCCCAGACGGTCACGGGCGTGACCTTCCCGATCGGCGTGGCCGCGGTGCCCGCGGGCGGGGCGCCCGTGCTGCAGACCGTGGCCCGCTCGCTGCCGGGCGGCGCGGTCACGAACGCCGATTCGGTCGTCTTCCGGGTCGTGTTCAGCGAGAACGTCAGCGGCGTGGACGTGTCCGACTTCGTCCTCACCGGGGCGGCCGCCGGTTCCGCGACGCTGCTCGGCGTGCAGGCGATCAATGGCACGACCCGCGATGTCACCGTGGGCGGCGCCGGCCTGGCGAACGCCAATGGCCTCCTCGGGCTCGGGCTGGCGGCCTCGCCGAGCATCACCGACGCCGGGGGCCTGGCCATCGACACGTCGGTCGCCGCCAGCTCCACCGCCTCCTACACGATCGACAACACGGCCCCGACCGCGACCGCCACCGCGTCGGCGGGCGGCCACGACGGCGCCACGCCCTTCACCGTGACCTTCGCCTTCTCCGAGGCGGTCAACGGCCTGACCGCCGCCGCCTTCAGCGCCACCAACGCCACGCTCTCGAACTTCCAGCAGCTCTCGGACGGCACGAACGCGACGAACGACTACCGCGTCACCGTCACGCCCACGGCCTTCGCCGCGATCACGGTGAGCCTCGCCGCCGGTGCCGCGACCGACGCCGCCGGCAACGCCAACACGGCGGCGAGCCTCACGGTGCAGGCCGGGCCGACGATCACCGGGCCGGGGTCCGCGACGGGCTCCACCTCCAGCACGTCGGTCGCCGAGAACACGACCGCGGTCTTCACGTTCACCGCTGATCTCGCCGTCACCTGGTCGCTCGCGGGTGGGGCCGATGCCGCGCGGTTCACGATCGACCAGACCACGGGCGAACTGCGATTCGCGGCGGCACCGAACTTCGAGTCGCCGGCCGACGCGAACGCCGACAACGCCTACGTCGTGATCGTCCGGGCGACCGACGGGGCGAACATCACGACCGACCAGACGGTGACCGTCACCGTCACGAACGCCAACGA
>JBILOA010000206.1:0-4505 GCA_044374735.1 Pirellulales bacterium
ATCCGGACGATCTTCGGATCGCGGGAATGGCCGCGAACGAGCCCCTGGATGGCCGGCGAGATGGTCGCCGAGAAGAACACGGTCTGCCGCTCGGCGGGGGCCGCCGCCAGGATCTTTTCGATGTCCTCGCGGAAGCCCATGTCGAGCATCCGATCCGCCTCGTCGAGGACGAGCATCCGCACCGCTGACAAGTCGAGCGCGGCCCGGGCCATCAGGTCGGTGAGGCGGCCGGGCGTTGCGACCACGATCTGCGCGCCGCGGGCGAGTTCCGCGAACTGCCGCTCGTAGGAGGCCCCGCCGTAGATCGGAACCGACCGCACGCCCCGCTTGAAGGCGGCGAACTTGTGAAACTCGTCGGCGACCTGCGTGGCGAGTTCGCGGGTGGGTACCAGGATCAACGCCTGCGTGCCGCGTTGGGACGGATCCACCCGCTCGATCGCCGGGATGCAGAACGCCGCGGTCTTCCCCGAACCGGTCTCGGATTGGCCGACGAGGTCATGCCCCTGCATGATCAGCGGAATCGCGACCGCCTGGATCGGCGAGGTTTCCTCGAACCCGAGCTTCGCCACCGCCCGGAGCACGTCGCCGGAGAGGCCCAGCGAATCGAAGGAGACGTGGCCGGGATGAGCGGGAGATCCGGCGGAAGTGGTCGAAGCGGGCTTGGGCAACGTAGGTATCCGGCCTTGGAGGCTGACCCGGGCAGGCTTTCGGGGTCACGACGAAAGGGCCGGAAACTGGCAGCCACCAACCCCGCAACGATACACCGGGTTTTGGCGATCCGCAAAACCGCCCGGGCCGGGCCGTCGGGTTTGACCGCCCGCGGCCGTCACTTCGCCATCACGATGATCGCCGACCCGATGAAGATGAAGGCCCCGCCGATCACCACCGGGAGGTGCAACTGCCCCTTGAAGAGCCAGACCGAGAACAGGGCGACGAACAGCGGATAGGAGATCTCGAGGACCGCCGACTTGTTGGCGCCGAGCAGCTGGATCGAGGCCAGGATCGCGAAGGCGGCCGAGGTGGCCGTGACGAGCGTGACCCCCACCAGCGGCAGGCTCGCCTTGGCCGTGTCGAAGGCGAACAGCCCGAGCGGCGAGCTCCCCTGAGCCAGGAGCACGACCGCGGCCACGGTCGCCCCGCACACGCAGTGCAGAAAATACAGCTTCGAGACCGACAAGCCCGCGAGCACCCGCTCGTCGAGGCAGTACGTGAGCCCCCAGAGGACGCTCGCCAGAATCGCCAGCCAAAAACCGAGGTTGTTCATCATGCGGATGCTCAGGGTCAGTGGCTGCCGGACGGGTCGGGCGTGGCGGCGATCCCACCGAGCTCCAGCAGGGCGTTGGAAGCGGCCCGCTGCTCGGCCTCCTTCTTGTTGCGGCCCCAGGCGGGAGCATAGCGGCGCGTGCCGATCTGGGCGGACACATGAAAGCTCTTGCTGTGGTCGGGGCCCTCCTCGGCGACCACCTCGTAGGTGGGCGTGAGGCCAAAGTCGCGCTGCGCGAGCTGTTGGAGCAGCGACTTGTGGTTGGAGCCGAGCTCCCCCGACACGACCTTGTCGATTTCGGGGCCGAGCAGCCGGTCGACGAACGGCCGCACGGCCTCCATGCCGCCGTCGAGGTAGATCGCCGCCACCACCGACTCGAACAGGTCCGACAAGACCGAGGCGGGCACGGGCCGATTGAACGACAATCCCTTGCCCACGATCAGGAAGTCGGCCAAGCCAAGCTGCTCGCTCAGGCGGCTGCAGGTTTCGCGGCTCACCACGACCGACTTGATCCGCGTCAGATCCCCCTCGAGCGACTCCGGGAAGGCGTGGTAGAGCCGCTCGCAGACGATGAAACCGAGGATCGCGTCGCCGAGGAACTCGAGCCGTTCGTTGGACGCCAAGCGGTGGCGGGCCCCGGAGGCGTGGGTCACGGCCGCCACGAGGAGTTCGGGCGACTGAAACGAGTGGCCGATCCGCCGCTGGCAGTGGTCGACGTCGATTTCCGGCCCGCCGGGCGGCCGACCGCTGTGACTCGCCATGGCGGAAAGTCGCCTCCTGAGGCCAGAAAATACGGCTCCGGCAACGATCCTGTCAACGCGGGAGGGGGTTGAGCCGGCGCTCCGAACCATCCCGCGGGGCGGGGCGTAGAACAGAACGCGCTGCGGCGGGACCCCCGGATACGGAGTCCACCCGGGCGACGCGCCGCCCGGGTCGCCGCAGCGTCTATCATTCGGAATGCCTGGACTTTGTGACTTGCCATCAGGGAGGTTTCGCAGCATGTCGTCTCGCCCCACCATCCGTCGCGGTCTTTCGATTCGCTCACGTTCGCTTTGCGTCGCCTGCACCATGGTCGCCCTCGCCGCGGCCGCGGCACTCGTGACGGCCCTGCCCACGGCCCGGGCCGACGATTCGCTCGCCACCGCCCAGGCGCTCGTGCACGCCAACGCCCTTTCCACCGCCTTCCGCAACGCCGCCGAGATCGCGACTCCCAGCGTGGTCGTGGTCCGCAGCGAGGTGAAACCGCAGCAGGCCCGGGGCCGCGGCCGGGGCCCGGCACCCCAAAAAAACCCGTTCGAGGGCACGCCCTTCGAGGGCATGTTTCCCGACGGCCTCCCGGAGGGCCTCGAGTTCAACGGGCCGGAGGGCCGGATGCCCGGGCGGTCCGGGGTCGGTTCGGGGGTGATCGTCAGCGACGACGGGCTCGTGATCACCAACAACCACGTGGTCGAGGGAGCCGACGAGGTGGTCGTGGAGCTCGCCGATGGCCGCGAGTTCAAGGCCGCCGAGATCAAGACCGACCCGGAAAGCGATCTGGCCGTGGTCAAACTGGCCGACGCCCGGGGGCTGCCTGTGGCCAAACTGGGCGACTCCGACAAGCTCTCGATCGGTGACTGGGTGATCGCGATCGGCAATCCGTTCGAGCTCGAGACGACCGTCAGCGCCGGGATCATCAGCGGCAAGGGCCGCGAGTTGGGCTCGATCCGGCGGGCGCAGTTTCTGCAGACCGATGCGGCCATCAACCCGGGCAACTCCGGCGGCCCGCTCGTGAACCTGAACGGCGAGGTGGTGGGCATCAATACGGCGATCGCCTCGAGCAGCGGCGGCTACCAGGGCATCGGCTTCGCGATCCCGATCAACCTCGCCAAGTGGGTGACCGGCCAGCTGATCGACAAGGGGACCGTGGAACGGGCCTTCATCGGCGTGCAGATGGGGCCGCTCGACCGGCGGATGGCCGACAAGCTCGGCGTGGCCGACCGCAAGGGCGTGCTCGTCAGCGACGTGGTGCCGAAGTCGCCCGCGGCGGCCGCCGGCGTGCAGCCGCTCGACGTGATCACCGGCTTCGACGGCCAGGCGATCGACGGCCCGCGGACGTTGCAGGAACTGGTCGAGCGGTCGGCGCTCGACCGGGCGCACAAGCTGACGGTGCTGCGCGAGGGTAAGCCGCTGACCCTCGAGGTGACCGTCAAGCCGCTGCCCCGCGACCTCGCGTCGACGCCCGTCGAGAAGGCGGCCCCGCCGGAGGCGGGCGCGGAGACCTTCTACTCGGAGGATTTCGGGATCGAGGTCCGGTCGAAGGAGTCCGTCGCCGAAGAGGCGTATGCCGACTTCGAGGGCGTGCTGGTGGACCGGGTTGACTCCGACGGTCTGGCCGCCGAGGCGGGCATCGGTCCGGGCATGCTGGTCCGCAAGGTGGGCCGCACGCCGGTGGGCACGGTGGCGGAGTTTGCCGCGGCGATCGAGAAGGAGTCGACGGCGGAGGGCGTGGTGCTCCAGATCCGCACGCCCCGCGGCAACTCGGTGGTCCTCTTGAAAAAGGGGTAGGTCGGGGAGCAGGCTTTCCGCACATGGCTACCCTCGGCGTCAACATCGATCACGTCGCCACGATCCGGCAGGCCCGCCGCACCGTGGAGCCCGATCCCGTCTGGGCGGCGGCCGCCGCCGAACTGGGCGGAGCCGACGCGATCACCGTCCACCTGCGCGAGGACCGGCGGCACATCCAGGACCGTGACCTGGAGGTGTTGCGGCAGACGGTGCAGGTGAAGCTCAACCTCGAATGCGCGATCGTGCCCGAGATGGTGGCGATCGCGTGTCGGGTGAAGCCCTGCCAGGTGACGCTCGTGCCCGAGCGGCGCGAGGAGGTGACCACGGAGGGGGGCCTCGACGTCGTCGGCCACCGAAGCGCCGTGGGCGAGGCGGTGGCCCGGCTCCGCGATGCCGGGATCGGTGTCTCGCTGTTCATCGACCCCGCCCCGCGGCAGATCGACGCGGCGGTGGATCTGGCCGTCGAGGCGGTCGAACTCCACACGGGCTGCTACGCCAACGCCACCGGATCCGAGCGGGAAGACCGGCTCGTGGACCTTGCGCGGGCCGGTGGCATGACGCGGCAGGCGGGGCTGCTGCTCGCCGCCGGCCACGGCCTCACCTACCGCAACGTGGTGCCCGTGGCGCGGCTCGACGGCATGGGTGAACTCAACATCGGCCATTCGATCGTGGCCCGGTCCGTGTTCGTGGGGCTCGC
>JBILOA010000207.1:0-4503 GCA_044374735.1 Pirellulales bacterium
GTCGGGAGGCAGCGGCGCGGCCGCCGCGGCCAGTTCCGCCGCGAGTTTCACCCGGAGTGCATCCTGCGCGACGGCGAGCGCGTCGAGCTCCTCCGTCAGGACGGGCGACCGTTGCTCGGCGGGAACGGCGAGCAGCTCGACCGTCCGCGCCGCCACGCCGAGCGAGAGCGGCGCGGCCGAGTCGGTGAACGAGATCCGGAACCGGCCCAGGGCGTGCTTGCCGCCGCGGAACCGCTGCTCCAGCTTGACCGTGGCCAGCATCGGCTCGGTGAAGGCGAGCTTGTCCTTGACCTCGAACACCGCCCAGTGGGCCTCGCCCTGTCTCGGGGCGACCGCCCAGCCATTGTCGTCGCGGACATTGCCGTCGCTGGCCGCCGCGACGCCCAGCCGATCCTGCGAGAAATCGGCCTGCGGGCGGTGGAGCGGCACCGGCTTGGCCTGCTTCGGCTGGGATGACGGCGCCACGTCGAGCGTGAACTCCGTCAGCACGAAATTGCCGTCCGGCGCGCGGCCGGCGGCTCCCTGGGGCAGGCTCGGATCGGGAATTGCCTCCACGCGGAGGCCCGTCAGCGTCGGGCGGTCGAGCCGGAACGTGACCGTGGTGGTGTCCGGGGCGAGCGATCCGCCCACGAGGAGCGAGCCGTCGGGCAGCGTGGTGAAGGTGGCGCCTGCGGCCGACGCGGTGGCCTCGGGCTTCGCGACCACCCAGGTGGGCGCCTTGGCGGCGAGCTCGGCAAACCGCCGCAGGCGGGCCGCCGGATCTGCGTGATACGCCTCGACCGCCGCCACGGCCTTTGCGAACCGCTCGGCCCGCTGCTCGACGAGCCCGCGGCGCGTCGGCTCGTACTCGGCCGTGGCCGCGGCGAGCGCCCCGCGGGCCGCCGCGATCCGCGCGAGCCGGGCCGCCTCGCGTTGCTCCCGCTCGAGCTTCCAGGCCGCCTCGGCGGCCACGAGATCACGGCCGAGCGCCTCGTGGTCGCGCGTGATCTCGTCGAACAGCCCCTTCACGGCCGACACCTCCTCGGGCCGGCTCGGCCGGTTCAGGATCCGCACGAAGACCTCGTCCACGAGTGCCGCGTCGTCGGGCTGCGCAGCCACGAGCTTCACGAGGTCGCTCTGCGGATCGGCGAGCACGTCGCCGACCGCCGGCCCCGTGACGAGCGCCATCACCGGCCCGAGCGCCATCCCGCCCGACCGCTCGCACTCGCAGGCGCTCTCCCGCACCGGCTTGCCGAAGGTCTGGAGAAAGCCGCCGCCGAGCGCCGTCGAGACGTCGGCGAGCGCCGCCGCCCGGGTGCCCGGCGGCAGCCCGGGGAACCGCGTCGGCCGGCCGACGACCGTGTGGATGGCGTCGTAGAGCGTCTCCGCCGGCAGTCGCCGGGGCAGCGCGTGGGAGTAGTTGATCCGGTCGTCCTCGTTCCACTTCGTGCTCGTGATCGCCAGGCCGTAGGTCCGCGAGGTGCAGATCTCGGCCAAGAGCCGGCGGACGTCGAAGCCCCCCGCGATGAACGACTGCGTCAAGTGGTCGAGCAGCTGCGGATTCGTGGGCGGATTGCCGGCCCGGATGTCGTCGACCGGATCGATGATCCCGGTCCCGAACAGGTGGCCCCAGAGCCGGTTGACGTAGCTCCGCGCGAAGTACTGATTGTCGGTCGACGTGGCCCAGGCCGCGAACCGCTGCCGCCGGGTGGCCTTCTCGTCGGCCGTGAACCGGCAGTCGTAGGGAAACTTCGGGGCCACGTCGCGGCCCGTCCGCTCATGCTTGACCTCGCCGGCCGCGGCGTCCTTCACGACCTCATAGAGTGGCTTCGCCCCCTCGACGGCCGAGCCACCGATCGTGCGGCCCTTGCTCTCGGGGTCGCCGGCGAGCTCGACCTGGGCGAAGAAGGCGGCCGTCTCGTAGTACTGATCCTGGGTCCAGCGCTCGAACGGATGGTCGTGGCACTTGTTGCAGTTGAACCGGACGCCGAGAAAGAGGTGGGTCGTGTTCTCCATCGTGAGGAGTGGATCCCGCAGCGTCTTGTAGTAGGACGCGGCGGGATGCTCGCGGTTGGAACCGGAGGCCGTGAGGATCTCCCGCGCGAAGCGGTCGTAGGGCACGTTGGCGGCCACCTGGCCGCGGATCCAGTCCCGCAGCCCCTTCGCCCCCTCGCCTCCGAGAAACTTGGGGTTCACCTGCAGCAGGTCGGCCCACTTGTTGGTCCAGTGCTCGACGAAGGCGTCGCCGGCGAGCAGCCGCTGCACGAGCTCGGCCCGCTTGATCCGCATGTCGCGGCGGTCCGCCAGGAAGGCCCGCACCTCGGCGGCCGTGGGGGGCAGGCCGGTCAGGTCGAGCGTGACCCGCCGGAGAAACTCCGCGTCGGTGGCCAGCGGCGCCGGTTCGATCTGCATCGCCCGCCACTTCGCCGCCACCAGTTCGTCGATCGGCCCCCACGACTCGGGCTGCTGCCAGCCGAAGCCACTGCGGTCGCCCATCACCGTCAGCGGAATCGCGGCATACGCCCCCTCGTAGCGGACGAGGATTGGCGCCTCGCCGCGGCGCACCGCCGTGACCAGCCCCGTGGCGTCGGCCGTCGCCACCTCGATGTTGCCGCTCTCGAGGAAGGCGAACCGGGTCACGTCGCGACGCGTTCCGTCGGCGTAGGTCGCGACCACCCGGAACTGCTGCCGCCGGCCCGGCAGATCGATCACCGCCGCCGGCGGCGTCACCGCCACCGAGGTCACCCGCGGCGTCGAAGCATCGAGCCTGGCGCCCTCCTCGATCCAGCGCCGGATCACCTGGTAACCCGGCTCCTTCGGGCCCGCGAGCAGCCCGCCGGTGTGGGGCACGGCCGCGGCCGCCTTGAGGAGCATCAGGCTGTCGTCGGGGCTGGCGAGGTTCACCCGCCGGCTGCCGTGGTCGTCGGTGAAGGCCCGGAGGTCGAAGGCGGGGTCGTAGCCCCGGAGCGAGAGCTTGAACCCGTTCTTGCCTTTCGCGGCACCGTGGCAGGTGCCCTGGTTGCAGCCCAGCCGCGTCAGCACCGGGTTGACGTCGCGGACGAAGTCGACGTGGGGCACCGCCGCGGTGTCCCCCACGCGCACGGTGAACGTGGCCTGGATCGCGGCCGCCCCGTCGCCGAACACCACCCGCACGGGCGCCGAGCCGGCAGCGACCGGCCGCACGAGCCCGCCGGGGCCGATCGCGCAGAGCGTCGCGAGGTCGATCCCCGCGTCGGCGGCCGCCTCGAAGCGGACAGCGCGGGTGAGATCCATCCGGCGGCCGTCGGCGAGCGTGCCGGTGACCACGAGCTGGGCCGACGCGAAGGGCCCGTCGAGCACCACCTCGGCGGGCTCGACCGCGAGCGCCGTGACCGCCGCCGGCGGTACCGGTTCCGACGCGACCGCCGGCTCGGCCGGCCACGGCAGGGGCGGACGCGTGCCCGCCGTCGCCTGGGCGTCGAGTCGCGCCACGGCAAAGGCCCCCCGCGGGCTGCCGCTCTCGGCGTCGAACAGCCGGACCGTGCCATCCGCGCCGGCCACGGCCACGTCGTTGGTGAGCGGGCGGAAGGCCGCGGTGTAGGCCATCGCCCCGGGCAGGCTGATTTTCGCGAGCTGCTTCGTCGAGGCGGCGCGGTAGTCGTCGAGCGCCTTCCACTCCGCGTCGCTCCGCTGGCTGCCCTTCGTGCGGCTCTCGCCGGGAACCTTGGCCATGATGTCGAGGATGTTCTGGGGCACGTCCGCCTCGAGGCCGTAGCTCGCGATCACCAGTTCGCCCGCGCCGTCGAGGCCGCCGGCCGCCGCGATCCGCCGGCCGTCGGGGGAAAACCGCAGGCTGAACACGCGGCCGGTGACCGCATGCAGCGGGAAAATCAGGTTGGCGTCGTCGCCGATCACCCGCTTGGCATGCCGGTGGATGCGGTAGGCCCGCGGCGTGCCGTCGGCGCCGGCCGCCACGACGTGCTCGAGCACCGGGTGCCGGTCGATGGCCTGCAGGCCGCCCCGCAGCGCGCCCGGCGTGATCGAGGTCACGTTGTCGATGAATCGCTGCGTCGCCAGCTCGGTGAGCTTGACCGACATGTCGCGGCCCACCGAGATCACGTGGTCTCCCTTGGGCGAGAACACCGTGTCGAGCACCCAGTCCTCGTGGGCGCCCTGGAAGAGCACCTGCGTTCCCGTCGCGGCGTCGATCGCCCGCACCGAGTTGTCGGTGCAGCCGAAGCAGACGAGCTTGCCGTCGGGCGACCAGCTGCCGCCATAGACGGTGTCGAAGGAGACGGGCACCGACCGCAGGAGCGTGCCGTCGGCCACGTTCCAGATCTGCACCTCGCCCATCCGCGCCGGGTTGCCGCCGGTGACGGCCAGCCGCGTGCCGTCGGGTGAGAACCGGACCCGCTCGACCCGCTCCGAGAGGCCCACCAGCCGGAACTTCGGCGCCGGGGCGGATCCCGCCGGCGCGGCGAGCGCCGCGGCGACGTCGAACACGAGCACCTCGTGAAACCCGGTCACGGCCAGCAGGCTGCCATC
>JBILOA010000208.1:0-4494 GCA_044374735.1 Pirellulales bacterium
GGCTCGACCCCCCAGGGCGAGGTTGGTCCGCCACTCCCCGGGGGCCGCGTGGCGACGCATCGCGAACAGGCGCTCGCCGATCACGAGCACCCGCACATCCCAGCCGGCATGCGGAACGAACTCCTGAAGGTAGACGACGCCGCCGGTGTCCGCTGCGAGGGCGCCCGCTGCGGGGGCCGCGACCCGAACGATGCCCCGGCCCCGCGAGCCGAACAGCGGCTTGAGCACGCAGTCGCCGCCCAACTCGTCCGCGGCGCGTGCGGCGGAGTCGGCGTCTTGAACGACGCGGGTCCGGGGCACGGGCAGGCCGGCCTCGGCCAGGCAGGCAAGTGCGAGGTACTTGTCGATCGCCACCTCGAGGGCCCGTGGCGGATTGACGACCGGCGTGCCCGCGGCGGCGAGTCGCCCGAGCACGTCCATGCGAAAGATCACCTCCTCGAGTCGCGCCTCGGTCGGGGAGGTGCCGGGCATTCCGCGGACGGCGATGACGTCGGCGGCGGCGACCTCGGGCGGTCCGAAACGGGGTCCGTCCAGGGCGACCGCCGCCTGCAGGGCCTGCCAGCGGACGATCGACGCCACGAGCCCCTGCGACTCGAGCCCGGCGGCTAAACGCCGGGCATGCCAGCCATCCGGCTCGCCGAGGACACAGGCCCGGCGGCTCATCGGCTGCCGGCGGCGAACGAGGCCGAGACGGTCGCCGGTTCGAGCCCGCCGAACACCCGCCGCTTGCCCGTGGCCACGTCGACGAACTCCAGCCGGGCGGGCGCGAACAGGGCCGGGTCGATCGCGTAGAAGTCGCGGCCGGCCGCCTCGAAGATCTCCCGGAACGGAGCACCGAAGGCGGGCGAGGCGCCGCTCACGGCGGCCGGGCCGAACTCGGCCACCTCGGCGTCGGCGTCCGCCACCTCGAGCACCACGCTCCCGCCATAGAGGATCGCGTCGTTCGTCAGGCCGATCGCCGTGAGGTCGTCGGCCGGGACGGGAGGCAGCGGCGCCGTGCCGGCGCCGCCGCGGATCCGCCCCAGGTCGAACCCGAGGTCGTGAAGCTTGTGGATCGCCGTCTCGAGTGACCGCGCTGCCACCTGGAGCGTGCCGGCCGGACTGGCCGTGCGGGCGACGAGCAGCAGCAGCTTGTCGGGCCGTACGCCCGCGGCGGTCGCGAGGTCGCGGCACACGTCGGCGGGCGGCAGCCGTGACGCCTCGAGCAGGCCGACCGCGACCGCAGGCCGTTCCCGCATCCCGATCTCGTCGAACAGTTCCTCCCTGCCGATGGCCGCCCGCATCGGGCCGCTCGCCATCGCGAAGTAGCCGTCGGTGGACACCTTCCAGCCGGCATACTGGGCGGCAAGGCAGGCGGCGACGGCATGGTCGCTCGTCACGCGGACGGTCGGCAACGGACAGCCCGGCCAGGCCGCCTGCGGCGACGCGTCGGCCGCCGGCAGGAGCGTGACGGAGCCCGCGCCACCAAGCGCCACCCGGGCCATGCCCAGGCCGGCCTCGTCGCCACCGGCCGCCGCGACGCCGCAGTCGAGCACCCGCACGCCACCCCGCTCGTGGCACACCACGGCGAGGTCGTCGGCGCGGCGCAGCAGACCTTCGGCGATCTCGTAGCCCCGCTCGTTGAGACCCATGCATCGTTCTCCGGAGGCGGCCATAATGACGGCCCGCTGGGCACGCGGCAACGAGGCCGCGTGTCGCCGCCGGATCCCGCCTGCCAGCCTTCCCGGAGCTCCTCGCCGCCGTGGCCAGCCTGACCGTCGAGAACTACGCCAAGACCATCTACCAGCTCACGGCCGCCCAGGACGGCCGGCCGGCCAGCACCGGGCAGATCGCCACGACCCTCGGCGTCTCTCCGGGCACCGTGACCAGCATGCTCAAGACGCTCGACGCGGCGCGGCTGGCAACCCATCGCCCCTACGAGGGCGTGGCGCTGACCCGCGCCGGTCGGATGCTCGCGCTGCGGGTCATCCGTCGTCACCGGCTGATCGAGTTGTTTCTGATGCGGACGCTCGACATGACCTGGGACGAGGTGCACGACGAGGCCGAACACCTCGAGCACGCCGTGAGCGATCTCCTGGTGGAGCGGATCGACGCCTTCCTCGGGCGGCCGGTGGTCGATCCGCACGGCGACCCGATCCCGCCGCCCGATGCCCACAGCCTCGGCGACGGGGACGACGCGCCGCCACGGTCGCTCGCCGGCTGCGGGGCGGGCACCGGCTTTCGGCTGACGCGGGTGCTCGACCAGTCGCCGGAGTTTCTGCGCTACCTCACCGACTGCGGCCTGGCGCTCGGCACGGTCGGCGAGGTGGAGCGGAATCCCGACGGCGCGGGGCTGATGCGGGTGCGCGTGGCCGGCCGGCCGCTCTCCTTGGCGCTCGACGCCGCCGGCAAGCTCGCGGTGGCCGAGGCCTGAGCGGAATCCCGACGGCTGGGCGTCGGGTGCTGAATCGTCCGGGGTTGCCCGTGTCCTCTCGTCGGACGTTCGCTCCGGCCCTCCAGGCCTTCGTTCACTGCGTCGGGCCGCGGCGTTCCCAGACGGCCGACTGGCCGAGGCACTCGTCGACCGCCACCCGGAGGGTGCCGGGCAGCGGGCCACCCCGGGCCGCCAGCGACTCGAGCAACCGGCTGCCGATCCAGCCCGCGATCCATTCGGCCGTGGTGTTGGCCACCGGCAGCAGCACGCACTCGGCGGCCGGAAACACCCAGCGGCGATCCGCGAACCGCACGGTCACCTCCGGGCCGCCGAGCGGGCCCGACCCGGTCTCCACCGCCAGGAACCGGTTGGACGTGGGGAGCAGCATCTTGTGGTCGAGCCCGGCGGTGATGGCCGTCACGGCATCCCGCAGGGCGATGAAGTCGACCACCATGCCGTGCGCGTCCGGGGTGCCTTCCACGTCGACGCCCACCGTCCAGTTGTGGCCGTGCACCGGCTCGCAGAGATCGTCGGCAAGCGTGATGAAATGGCCCGCGCAAAAG
Organism: Pirellulales bacterium; assembly: GCA_044374735.1. Lineage (GTDB taxonomy): Bacteria > Planctomycetota > Planctomycetia > Pirellulales > UBA1268 > QWPN01. Next base: position 2,977 of record JBILOA010000208.1, read on the forward strand.
ACGTGCACGGCCTTGCGGAGTTGAACCTGGTGGCGGTCGGTCATGGTGTCTGCGTCCGGGGAAGCACGGCGGCGACGGCGTCCGTGAGCCGGCCGTCCCGGAGCAGAATATAGAGGGCCGCGGCCACCAGGTCGGCGGTCGTGCCCGGGTTGAGCCGCCGCGGCCCACGGAGCGAGGCGTCGAAATCGGCGACGGCGGCGAGCCAGGCTGGAGCAGACTCGCCCGCCGGCGAGGCCGGTGCCCGGGCGACGAGCGCTGCCGCACGGGCCGTGACCTCCGCGGCGGCGGCGTCACCGTGGCGGCGGCCGATCAGTGAATCGGGGCACCGGGCGAGTTGTCGCAGGTGGCAGCGGATGATGGCCGGCTCGAGGGGCCAGCCGGCGTCGATGGCCTCGGCGAGGTCGGCCACAGGCCCGGCGAACAACTCGGTGTAGCCCAGCGCCCAGAGCCGCGCGATGGTGTCGCGGTCGGCCGACTCCCGCATCGCGGCGCGGATGTCGGCCGGCGGCGGACCGGCGAGGTCCCAGCGATCGCTTCGCCCCAAGCCGCCCGGCTTCGCCCGCTCGATCGCGGTCCAGATCGCCGCGGCGTCGGCCGGCCCGGCGGCCTCGAGCACCAGCGCGACGTCGGCCGCGGACACCGGCGCGGGTTTGCGCGCCGGCCCGGGGACGGCCGCCAGCGGGGCGATCAGCAGCACGATGCCGAGATTCGCGTTGGACGGCGTCGCGGTGGCCGCGGCCTCGACGGCCCGGAGGATCGTCTCGCCGAGCGGACGCGTGGGTGCCGCCTCGATCGCCGGCGCGATCGCGATCCCGGCCGCAACGAGGTCGGTGAACGTGAGGTCGGGAAACGCCGCGGCCGGGTGGACGTTGCCCGGTTTCGCGGCGGCGGCCTCGACGATGCTCGCAACCGCCGCGCACCAGCCCCGGCCCGGCGCCGCGAGCGACGCGGGCAGCCCGGCCGTCGCTGCGGCGAGCGCCGTGACGAACCGATCGGCGGGCGGGGCCATGCAAGGATTCCGTGAGCGTGGCCGGGGGCGTCGGCCGGCCAGCCCCCGAGGCTACACTGGCGACTTTCCTGCGGCGACCAGCCGACAGGACGCGGCGTCCCGGAGGGCATGACAGTGACGAGCGGTGAGCACCAGTCGAGCATCGGACCGGAGTGTTTCATCAACCGGGAACTGAGCTGGCTGGAGTTCAACCTCCGGGTGCTCGAGGAGGCCGAGAACGACGAGAACCCGCTGATGGAGCGGCTCAAGTTCCTGGCGATCTTCAGTTCGAACCTCGACGAGTTCTTCATGGTGCGCGTGGCGGGCCTCCGCGAGCAGGCCTTCGGCGAGAGCGCGCCGCAGGACGAGGCCCCCGACGGCATGCCGGCACTGGCCCAGCTCAAGGCGATCGCCGTTCGCACCCAGGAACTCGTCGCCCGCCAGTATCGCTGCCTCCGCGAGCGACTCGCGCCCGCCCTCGAGGCCGAGGGCTTTCAGCTGCTGCGATACGCGTCCCTCGGGGGCGCCCA
>JBILOA010000209.1:0-4491 GCA_044374735.1 Pirellulales bacterium
CCCCGGCGAGCGGGTGCTCGACGTCGTGCTCGACTCGGCGGATCGCTGGTGGGTGGGCTGGCATCGGGCGGCCGAGCCGGCGACCTGCTGGCCGGGCGGCATCTATCCGCCGGCCGGCGCGCCGCTCCCTGAGGGGAAAGTCTCGCGGGCCTGGCTCAAGCTCGATGAGGCGATCGCGACCTTCGGGATCGAGTGGGGGCCGCGGGCACGGGTGGTCGAGCTCGGCTGTGCGCCCGGCGGCGCCTGCCAGCGGCTGCTGGAGGCCGGGCTCGACGTGGTGGGGGTCGATCCGGCGCTCGTCGATCCCTCGGTCGCGGCCCAGCCCCGGTTTACCCAGTGGCGGATGCGGGCCCGCGAGGTGCCGCTGCGGCGGTTCGCCGGCGTCGACTGGCTCCTGGCCGACATGAACATCGACCCCACGAGCACCCTCGAAAGCCTGGGCAGGGCCGCCGGCGCCAAGGGTGCGGCGCTCCAGGGCATCGTCGCCACGCTCAAGATCCCCGACTGGTCGCGGGCGGCCGAACTGCCCGCCTGGCTGGCGGCGTTTCGCGACTGGGGCTTCGCGCCGCGGGCGAGGCAGCTCTCGAGCGGCGGTCGCGAGATCTGCGTGGTGGCGCGGCGGGTCGCGCGACCCGCCGGCGCCCGGTCGGCGACCACAGCGCGACCGGCCTCGGGCCGGCGGCCGCTCAGGTCTCCCCGCGCCAGATCTCGGCCGGCGGAGTGAGACTGCCGGAGGCGACGAGCTGTCGGCCCGCGGGCGTGTCGACGATCAGCCGGCCGTCGGCGGAGATGCCGCGGCAGGTTCCCACGAGCCGTATGTCGCCCGCGTGGACGGTGATGGGCCGATCCGTCAGCGCACACAGTGGCCGGTAGCGATCCGCCAGCACGTTCGGGTCGCGGCCGAGGTCGGCCAAGAGCGTGAGCAGGCGGGGCACGAGCGTCTCGAGCAGCCGCTGCCGCGGCAGCGATCGGCCGGTGATGTCGGGCAGCGTCGCGACGCGGGAGGCGATGGCGGTTGGTGCGGCGGTGGCCGAGCCGGTCGTGTTGACGCCGATGCCGAAAATCGCCCGGCCGGTCGAGGCCGCTTCGACCAGGATGCCGGCGAGCTTGCGGCCGGCGACCTCGACGTCGTTCGGCCAGCGAACCAGCGCCTCAGCCTCGGGCTCGAGCGCGCGAATCGACTCCGCGACGGCGACGCCGCAGGCCAGCGACCAGCCCGGCGGCGGCTGGCCCGCGCCGCCGTCGACCGCCACGACGATGCTGACCACGAGACTTCCCGGCGGCTGCCACCAGCGGGCGCCCCGCCGGCCGCGGCCGGCGAGTTGCCGGTCGGCGCCGACGGCGCACGGCAGCGGACGGGCGGCGTCGGCCGCGATCTCGCGGGCGCGATCCATGGTCGAGGCCGCCTCGGCGAGCCACTCGCACCCGGCGAGCCGTCCGGGGCCGACGAGGGCGGCGGCGTCGAGCGGGTCGAATGGGTCCGCGGCGGGCGGCAGGCGAGGAGGCAAGATGGGTGACTCGAGCGGACTGGGGGCGGGCGGCCGCGGTGCGGACGAACCGGCCGGGGGAGACGAGGTCATCGCCCCGGTCGGCTCAGCCCTCCACGGCTACGGCCGCCCGCACCGACCAGGGTTTTACCGCTTGCCTCGTCGCTTTGCCGCGCGGTACTTCCTGCCCGCTTCGGGGGTGTTTTCCGGAGCGGTCGTGGCGCCGGTCTGCCACGACGGGTTTCTCGTCACCGGCAGGGCTGCCTGGCTTCCGGGCCAGGCGTGCGGCATGGCCTCAGCGCGTCGGATCATCGCCTGTCTTGTCGCGTGCGTCGCCCTGCCGGCGGTCGCCCGGAGCCAGACCGCCTCGCTGCCACCGCCGGCCCCCTCGTCGCTCGATCGGCTCGCGCAGGCGCCGACGCTCTCGCCACCGCCGCCGACCTGGGATCCCTACGCGCCACAGGCGACCCAGCTGGTGCCGCCCACGGCCCCCGGCACCTCATCCTGGGCGCCGTCGGCGATCAGCGGCCAGCCCGGCTATCCCGGCTACTCCACGGCCGCGCCGTCGCTCGTGCCTCCCGGCACGCAGCCCCCGCCGGGAACGATGACGCCGGCCGGCTACCCCGCCCCGAGCAGCGCCTTCCAGCAGAACGTGCAGCAGACCTACGCCCAGACGATGCACGTCTTCCAGGGCGTGCGGGGGAGCTGGGCCTACCTGATGGGCGACGGTTCCGGAACCCGCGTCGGCGTCAACGAGCTCGACACGACGGCCACCTTCGCGCTGCCCTTCTTCCACAACTCGCCGGTCAACGTCAACCACGCGCCCTTGCTGATCACACCCGGCTTCGGCCTCCAGCTCTGGGACGGCCCCCAAACGTCGAGCACGCTCCTGGCCGACCTGCCCCCCAACACCTACGACGTGTTCCTCGACACGGCCTGGAACCCGAAGTTCACCCCGGTGTTCGGGGCCGAGCTCGGAATCCGCGTCGGCATCTACACCAACTGGGACGTGCTCGTGTGGGAGAGCTGGCGCCTGATGGGCCGCGCGATCGGCACGCTCCAGATGACGCCCACGATGCAGGGCAAGGTGGGCATCGTGTACCTCGATCGCAACCAGGTGAAGCTCCTGCCGGCCGTGGGCATGACCTGGACCCCGAACGCCGACGCCCGCTACGACATCTTCTTCCCCTCGCCGCGGGCGGCGAAGCGGTTCGGGGCGACCGGGCGGCACGACTGGTGGGGCTACGTCTCGGGTGAATATGGCGGCGGCGCCTGGACCTTCCGGCGGAGCACGTCGCTCTACAACATGATCACCGGCTTCGACTACAACGACATCCGCATCGCGCTGGGGACGGAATGGGTGCCGAAGTCGCAGACCGGCTTCGCCGGCAACTTCGAGGTGGGCTACGTCTTCTACCGGCAGCTCTTCTACGTGCAGGGGCCGCCGCAGATCCAGGACCTCCCCGACACGATCATGTTCCGATTGGGCCTCGCGTACTGACTTCAGGGCTGCGGGGCCATCCCTGGCCCCCGCAGCCCTGCCGGGCCGCCGTCCGGGCGGCCGTGGTCGTGCGTCCGCCGCGAAATGGTGCCCGGCATGCGCGGATTTCAGTCGAGGTGTGCGACCCGAAGGGCACGCAGCGCGGGCTTCGCCCGCTGCGTGCCGCAGATGGCCTCCTGCCTCCGTCGGTTCCTCAGGCGATGGTTTTTGGTCGGGGTCGCCCCTGTCTCGGAGCCGGCCTTGCGAACCAGCGGAGCCAGGGATGGCGGAGCGCAGGTCGCAGGGAGCGAGCGGAGGCCGGGAGGGCCGCAGCGAGCGTCCGGCGAGGGGGCAGGGGCGACCCCGACCTTCCGGTTGACGTGGCGTGCCCTTCTGCTGCTCGTCCTGTCGCTCGCCTTCCGCGTCGCGGCCGTGCGCGCCGACGAGGCCGTCTTGCCGCTGCCGCCGGTGGAGCCGTCGTTCTTCGAGCGGATTCGCCTGGCGGCGCTCGGCGATCCGCAGGATCTCACCGAGCCCTTGTTGCCCGACGACGTGGCGCCGCCGGGGCAGCCGCGGCAGGAATTCGAGCCGCCCGCGGGCCGCAAGCTGCCCCCCGGGGCCAAGCCCGGGCCGCTGCAGCAGGCGATCTTCACCCTCACCGAACTGCCCCGGCTGGGCGACGACGGCCTCGGCCTCACGACGCTCGACACGAGCTTCACGATCGGGATGCCGGCCCCCACCGTGAACTCGCCCCTGCTCGTGACGACCGGCTTCGGCTCGACGTTTGTGGACGAGGTGCCCGGCCCCATGGATCCCGGCCTGCCCGCGCAGCTCTACGACGCCTGGATCCAGGCCCGGTGGCTGACGAAGATCGGCGAACGCTTCGGGGTCGATCTCGCGGTCGCGCCGGGCTGGTACAGCGACTTCGTCAACGACACGCCCCAGGCCTTCCGGATCACCGGCCATGGCTTCGGCGCGTGGGAGGCGCACGAAGACCTCCGCGTCGTGGCGGGCGTGATCTACCTCGACCGCTACGACGTCAATCTGCTGCCTGCGGGCGGGCTGCTCTGGACGCCCTCCGACGACCAGCGGCACGAACTGATCTTCCCCCGGCCGAGGCTCGCCTGGCGGGTGGCCGAGAGTCGCCGGGCGGCCCAATGGGTCTATCTGGCCGGCGAGTTCGGCGGTAACCAGTGGGCCGTCCGGCGGGACAGCGGCGCCGACGACGTGGTCGTCTACCACGACTATCGGCTGCTGGTGGGCTGGGAGCGGCGGCCGGCGGATCTGGGCGTCAACTGGCGGCTGGAGACGGGCTGGGTGACCGGCCGGCTCGTGGAGTACTACATCACCGACACGGCCGACTATCACCCCGGCGACACGTTCCTGGTCCGTTGGGGCGTGTGGTACTGACTACACGGCTTCGCGGCCATCCATGGCCCGCGAAGCCTTGCCGGGCCTCCGCCCGGAAGTGGCTCCGCCTCCGGCGTCGCAACGGTCTGGTTGCGTTGGTCAGGCGTGAAGCCA
>JBILOA010000210.1:0-4461 GCA_044374735.1 Pirellulales bacterium
GGAGCCTGGAGATTTCAACGACGGAGGCTTTCACCCCCGGCGTTCCACTCCGTTGGACGTCGCAGCAGCCGTCGACTCCGTCCCGCCAAGTGTCCGCGCGGCTGTCTCCGGGCGGTCGTCGCGATTTCCACCCTCCGCTCACCTGCCGCGCTAGAGTCTCTCGACGCGTGCAGGCTGCGACGTCTTGCCCCGGTCCCGCAGGGATGCCCGGCAGGAGACGCTTCGCCATGCAGACCCAGGCCCAGGTCTCGTTCGACGACCTTCCCGTCGACGAGCAGGTGCGCGACGCCGCGCTCGATCACATCGCCGCGCTCGAGCGGCTCTGGGATCGGATCACCGGCTGCCACGTGGTGATCGCCCAGCCGCATCGGCACCACCGGCAAGGGCGGCTCTACTCCGTCCGCGTCGACCTGGTCGTGCCGGGGGGCGAGATCGTGGTCAATCGCGAGCATCCCCGCGACCATGCCCACGAAGACGTGTTCGTCGCCCTGCGCGACGCCTTCCGCGCCGCCGAGCGGCGTCTCGAGGACCACGTGCGGCGGCTGCGGGGCGGGGAGAAGACCCACGCCGAGCGGTCCCAGGGCCGGATCTCGCAGCTCTTCCCGCTCGACGGCTACGGCTTCATCAAGACCGCCGAAGGCCGCGACGTCTACTTCCACCGCAACGCCCTCTCGGAACCCGACTTTCGGGTGGCCGAGATCGGCACGCCCGTCTCGTTCTCCGAGGAGCAGGGAGACGACGGCCCGCAGGCGATCGCCGTGCACGTGACGCGGCCGCACGCCCGTGCCGGGCATCCCCGCTGACAGTCCCCACCCATCCGGAGAAACCCATGCTCACCAGTGCGATCGAGACCTTCGACGTGGCCGTGCCCGCCACCGGCGTGAAGGGCCAAGCGATCAAGCTGCCCGGCCGGCTCGCGCTTCCCACGCCGCCGACGGGCCTCGTGCTGTTCGCCCATGGCAGCGGCTCGAGCCGCCACAGCCCGCGAAACATGCAGGTCGCCAGCACCCTCCACGAGTCGTGGATCGGCACGCTCCTGTTCGACCTGCTGACCGAGCAGGAGGCGACCGACCGCGTAAACGTGTTCGACATCCCGCTGCTGGCCGAGCGAATCCTGGCGGCGACCCGGTTCGTGGCCGGCCTCGACGCCACGCGACACCTCCCGCTCGGACTGTTCGGGGCCAGCACCGGCGCGGCCGCGGCGCTGGTGGCGTCGGCCCGCGAGCCGAAGGTCTCGGCGGTCGTGTCCCGCGGGGGGCGGCCCGATCTCGCCGGTCACAAGCTCCGCGTGGTGACGGCCCCCACGCTGCTCCTCGTCGGCGGCGAGGATCACGATGTGCTCGAACTCAACCGCCGGGCCCTGGCGGAACTCGAGTGCGAGAAGCAACTGGAGGTCGTGCCCGGCGCGACGCACCTGTTCGACGAGCCCGGCACCCTCGACGAGGCGGCCCGGCTCGCGGCCGAGTGGTTCGCGCGGCACCTCCAACTGCCCACACCCTGAACCGGAGGCCGGTCGTTCGCGGAGGCCATCCCATGAACCATCGGATCTTCACCGACCGCGAGGAAGCCGGCTGGATGCTCGTCGAGCGGCTGCGGGCCGAGGGGCTCAACGGGCCGCGGCGGGGCGAGACGGAGCGGCCGCTGATCCTGGCGATCCCGCGCGGAGGCGTGGAGATCGGTGCGGTGCTCGCGCGGGGGCTCGGCGCCGAACTCGACGTCGTGCTCTCACGGAAGCTGCGGGCTCCGCAACAGCCCGAACTGGCCCTGGGCGCCGTGTCGGAGACGGGAGAGGTCTATCTCAACCAGTTCGCGACGGCGATGAGCGAGACGGGTGAGGCCTACGTGGCGGCCGAGCGGACGCGGCAACTGGCGGAGATCGCCCGCCGCCGGGAGCTGTATCGGGCCGTCCGGCCGCCGGCCGCGGTGGCCGGACGCACCGTGATCCTGACCGACGATGGGATCGCCACGGGAGCGACGATGATCGCCGCGATCCGCACCGTGCGGGCCGCCGGGGCGAAGTGGATCGTGGTGGCGGTGCCGGTGGGCGCGCCCGAGCGGCTCGACGAGATCCGCCGCGTGTGCGACCGGCTCGTGTGCCTCGAGGAGCCGCAGGCCTTCTGGGCGATCGGCCAGTTCTACCGCGACTTCACCCAGGTCGAGGACGAGCGCGTGGTGGAGTTGCTCTCCGCCTACGGCCGCCCGGAGACGAAATGGCGGCGGGTCGCCACGGCGGGTCGGTGAGCGACGGGGGGGCCATCATGGCCCCGAGGCCGGCCACGCCTCAGTCGCCGCCACCGCCCCCGCACCCACCGCATCCGCCACAGCCGCCACCCCCGCACCCACCGCCGCCATCTCCGGAACTGCCGCATCCACCGCCCGCCGAGCCGGAGCCCGTCCGCAGGTTCTCGACGGGCGAATGGAGAAAGGCGTGCGTCGTGCCGCCCAGGGCCCCGATGCCGAGCAGGGCGACGGCCAGCGGCATCAGCGCCGCGGGGTGCGCCGCCGGTTCCGTCCGCCGGCGGTTGGCCCACTCGGCCTGCTGGCCCGACTCGCGAAACCGCTTCCAGGCGCCGTGGACCGCCGCGTCACCCTGCCGGGTTCGGCGCGGCTTCCGCCCAAGTGCCAGGAGGCTGATCACGGCGAGCGCGACGCAGCCGAGCACGAGAAACCCGACGGGCTTGTCACGCGAGATCCCGACGGCGATCTTCGCAAGCCCGAGCACGATGGTCGCGGCCACCGGCGCGAGGGTGACCCACGGCGCGGCCGACGTCCACCAATGGCCCACCATCAACCCGCGAGCGACGAGCGCGGGTTCGAATTCGTCACGGGCCACGTCGGCCGCGGTCTTGATCGCCTCCACGGTCGTGCAGGAGCCGAGCGCCGCGAGCCGTGCATGCAGGGCCACGAGCAACGGCGCCGCCCCGGCCGGCGGCGACGTCACGATCGCGAAGGGCCGGGGCTCGCGCTTCCCGTCCTGACTCGCGGGCAGCTCGGGGGCGACGGCGAGGGTCGCGAGGCTGGTCGCCGCGCACCGCCAACGGCCGTCGTCGGCGAGCAGCGCGAGTTCGAGCGGATCGAGGTCGCACTCGGCGCCCAAGGCATCACCCTCCGGCTGGAAAGCCCGCCGGAGCACGACGCCGGCGACGAACGAGGCCGTGCCGAGGGCCGCGAATAGGGCGAGGAACGGCGCTCCGGCGAGGTCGAGCGGATTGGGGATGCCCGCCGCCACGAGCGGCACGGCCGCAAGCCCGGCCAGGTGGGTCGCCCGCCGGCGGCCTCGAAGCCAGCGTGGCTTCGGCACCACCCAGTGGCGTGCCACGTTCACCCGCCGCCACGCGAGGTCGGCCCCGAACCGCTGGTCGGCGGACGGCCAGATATCGGCCGGCGGCGGCTCGTCGAAGACGCTCGCGTAGACCGCGAGCGTTCGGCGGTACTGGTGGTCGTAGCGATCGGCCTCGGAGGGGCCGCCGCGGGTGGGCCCGTGGTGCAGCGGTTCGCCGAGCACGTCGCGGCAAAAGGTTCCCCAGTAGTCGCGGGTGTAGGCGAGGTGCAGATGCCAGGCCTGGTCGACATCCTCGCTGGGAGTGACCGGATGGCCTGCAGTCATGGCCAGGAACACGAACCGGCGATACTCGTCGACCACGCGCACGGCGTAGCCGATCGTCCAGCCGTTCTCCCGGGCCAGTCGGCCCGTGAAGGTGAGCCGGGCGGCCGGGTCGTCGAACCGGTGGGCGAGGATGCGCTCCCACAACTGCTGCTGACGCGGGTCGATCGGCATGGGACCTGCTCCCGGGGCGGCCGCGATTGTATCTGTTCGGCCCCCGCCCGCGCTTCCTTGCCGCGGCCCCGTGAGCCAGCGGATGGCCGCGAGCCCGCGGATGGCCGCTACCCCGCGGATGGCCGCTAACCCGCGGATGGCCGCTACCCCTTGATCACGCCGAGCGGCACGAGCCGGGCGACCTTCAGGGAAAGCCCCGCCCGGTGGACCACGTCCACCACCACGTCCACGTCCTTGTAGGCCGCCGGTTGCTCCTCCGCGAGCCCGTCGCGGCTCCTGCTGCGGGCGATCACGCCGGCCCGCTCGAGCTCGTTCCTGATGTCGCGGCCCTGGGCCGCCTTGGTGGCCGCCGTCCGCGAGAGGCACCGCCCTGCCCCGTGGCAGGTCGTGCCGAACGACCGCTCCAGCGACCGCGGACCGCCCACGAGCACCCAGCTCGCCCGCCCCATGTCGCCCGGAATGATCACCGGCTGGCCCACGTCGCGATACCGCTCGGGGATGTCATGATGGCCGGCCGGAAACGCCCGCGTCGCCCCCTTGCGGTGAACGCAGACCTGCTTCGTGGTGCCGGCCACCGCGTGTGGCTCGAGCTTCGCGATGTTGTGGGCCACGTCGTAGAGGAGCGTCATCCCGAGCGACTGCCACGGCTTCCCGAAGACCCGCTCGAAGACCTCGCGGACCTG
>JBILOA010000211.1:0-4458 GCA_044374735.1 Pirellulales bacterium
GAAGAGTTGATCCGTGTCGGCGACACCGTCTTCAACCCGCTGCCCGGCAGTTCCATCGGCGGCCGTGGATGTCTCGCGGCCCGGCTCCAGCCCAACTCCCCCACCGACCACCCCGACGACATCCGCTGGCAGGTCTTCGACGGCTGGGCCTACGGCGTCGGCGACGTGGTGCTCGGCACGAATCCTGTCTCGAGCGAGGCGGCGAGCGTGGCCGCCGTGTCGGACACGCTGCGGCAGATCCTGGAGGCGTTCCAGCTGGCCGACGTCATGCCCCACTGCGTGCTCGCCCACATCGACGTCCAGGCGGAGGTGGATCGGGCCGCCCCGGGCAGCACGGGGGTCTGGTTCCAGAGCATCGCCGGCAGCGACGCGGCCAACGCGACCTTCGACGTGTCGCTCGACAAGATGCTGCGGCACGCCGACGCGCGGCGGGGCCGATGGGGGCTCTATTTCGAGACGGGACAAGGGGCCGACTTCACCAACGGCCACGCCCAGGGCACCGACATGGTGGTGCACGAGTCGCGGAAGTACGGCTTCACCCGGCTGCTCGCGCGGCGGGTGGCCCGGGCCCGCGGCGGCCCGGCCTGGGTCCACGTCAACGACGTGGCGGGGTTCATCGGACCGGAAGTCTTTCGCAGCCGCGACCAACTCGTCCGCTGCTGCCTCGAAGACCTCGTGATGGGGAAGCTGCACGGGCTGTGCATCGGGCTCGATGTCTGCGCCACGCTCCACATGGACGTGTCGCTCGAGGACCTCGATTGGTGCCTGGAGCAGGTGATGCCGGCCCGACCCGCGTATTTGATGGCGCTCCCGACGAAGGTCGACCCGATGCTCGGCTACCTCACGACGGGCTTTCAGGACCACGTCCGATTGCGGCGGAAGTTCGCCTGTCGGGGAGAGCCGCGAATGGAGCGGTTCTTCCAGCGGCTCGGCGTGCTCGACGGCGCCGGGGAGCCGGGGCCGCATTTCGGCGATCCGGGCTGGGTGCACCTCCAGTTCTGCCGGGCCCGCGGCGACGACCGGCCCGAGGAGAGGATCCGGGCCGAGGGCCGCGCGGAGATGGCGGCCGTGCGGGCCCGCGGTGTGTTTCTCGCGGAGGGGCACGGACGGCTACCGGAGGATCTCGAGCCCCGGCTGGCGACGACGATCGGCACGATCTACGCCGACGCCAAGCAGAGCATCTGGGCCGAGTTCGACGCGGCGTTTCGGGAGTCTCAGGCGGGCAGCATCCTCGTGCAGACCGAGTCGCAGGACCGGCGCGACTACATTCTGCACCCCACGACCGGCGAGCAGCTGACGGCCGCCTCGCTGGCCGCCGTCGTCGCCGAGCGGGAACGGCAGGCGGGCGGGAGCGACGTGCAGCTCGTCATCTCCGACGGGCTCAACCCGCTGGCGATCATGGATCTCGCCCAGCTCGACCCGTTTCTCCAATCCCTCGATGCCGGCCTGCGCACCGCCGGCCACCGGCCGGCCGCCCGCAGGATCGTCGTGACCGCGGGCCGTGTGCGGGCGGGCTACCGGATCGGGGAGGCGCTGTTTGCGGGATCGTCGGGCCCGCGGGCGATCCTCCACGTGGTCGGTGAGCGACCCGGCACGGGTCATCGCACGTTCTCCGTCTACCTCACCTGCCGCGACGGTGCTGCCTGGGGCGAGGCCGGCTCCACCGACCACCAGCACACCCGCGTGGTGGCCGGGATCGCCACCACGGCGCTCGCGCCCCGCCGGGCCGCCCAGGACGTGTGCCGCCTGCTCGCGGCCGAGTTCGGCCCACGGCCCGTCGGCCATCCCTGAGCGGGCGAGGGCGTCCACCGTGCGGCCTTCCCGCATGGGAACGAACGGCCCTGGCATCGGCCCCGCCGGCCGCACCATCCCCGCCCGGTCACCTTGACCCCCGGGCCGCCTGACCGCGACAATCCTGGGTTGCCCCGCGTTTTTCGCGGTCCCGGCGGCCCCGCGCCCGCCGGCCCCCGCCCTGCCCCGTGCCGGCCAGCCCATCCGGCCGCCCGAAACAGACCGACCATCTTTATGGAAACCCTCGAACGCCTCTGGGACTCGTTGACGAACGGCGCCTCCGCCTTGAGCGGCCGGGCCGAGCGGTTCATCACGGGACTCTTCGGCTCCTCCAACGCCCGTTACATCCGCAGGCTCGAGCCCAAGATCGAGGCCATCAACCTGCTCGAGCCCCGCTACCAGGCCATGAGCGACACCGAGCTCGCCGGCCAGACGGCCGACTTCAAGCGGCGGCTGGCAGCCGGCGAGACCCTCGACGACCTGCTCGTGGAAGCCTTCGCCGTCTGCCGCGAAGGGGGCCGGCGGTGGCTGCGGATGCGGCACTACGACGTGCAGCTGATCGGCGGCATGGTGCTCCACTCGGGGGCGATCGCCGAGATGATCACGGGCGAGGGCAAGACCCTCGTGGCCACGCTCCCGGCGTATCTCAACGCGCTCGAGGGCAAGGGCGTGCACGTCGTCACCGTCAACGACTACCTCGCCCGCCGCGACATGGAGTGGATGGCCCCTCTCTACATGGGCCTGGGGCTCACCGTGGGCGCGATCCAGTCGGGCATGGACTCCGGCCAGCGGCAGAAGGCCTACGCCTGCGACATCACCTACGGCACCAACAACGAGTTCGGCTTCGACTATCTCCGCGACAACATGCGGATGGCGGCCCGCGGCGACGACCGCTTCCCCAAGCACGCCCAGCAGGCCCAGGGGCCGCTCCACTTCGCGATCGTGGACGAGGTCGACAACATCCTGATCGACGAGGCCCGCACCCCGCTGATTATCTCCGGCCCAGCCCACGACGACGTGGCCAAGTATGCCCGGGCCGACCAGATCGCCCGCCAGCTGAAGGCCGAGACCCACTTCGAGGTCAAGGAGAAGGAGCACACCGTCGCGCTCACCGAGGAGGGCGTGAGGACGGCCGAGAAGCTCGCCGGCGTGGAGAGCTTCTACACGGTGGGCAACATGGAGTGGCCCCACCTGATCGACAACGCCCTCAAGGCCCACTACCTCTACAAGCGGGACGTCAACTACGTGGTCCAGCAGGGGGAGGTGGTGATCGTCGACGAGTTCACCGGCCGGCTGATGCCGGGCCGGCAGTGGTCCGACGGGCTCCACCAGTCGGTCGAGGCCAAGGAAGGGGTGAAGATCAAGGAGGAGTCGCAGACCCTCGCCACGGTCACCCTCCAAAACTTTTTCAAGCTCTACAAGAAGCTTTCCGGCATGACCGGCACGGCCATGACCGAGGCCACCGAGTTCTGGAAGATCTACAAGCTCGACGTGATCGCGATCCCGCCCAACCGCGGCCTGCAGCGGATCAACCACCCCGACGTCATCTACCGCACCGAACGGGAGAAGTGGGTCGCCGTGGCCGACGAGGTGGAGCGGATCCACCGCTGGGACACGCTGGCCCTCGCCGACGGCTCCTGGAAGATCGGCCGGATCGTGCGGGAAGCCGACGCCGAGGTGGTCTTCGAGGAGAAGGCGGGCAAGGACACCGAGACGATCCCCCGCTCCAAGATCAAGGAGATCCAGCGGAAGGGCCTGCCCGTGCTCGTGGGCACCGTCTCGATCGAGAAGAGCGAGCGGCTCTCGTCGCTGCTCGAGAAGCGGGGCGTGGACCATGCCGTGCTGAACGCCAAGCACCACAAGCGGGAGGCCGAGATCATCGCGCAGGCCGGCCGCCCCGCTGCCGTCACGATCGCCACCAACATGGCCGGCCGCGGCACCGACATCATCCTGGGCGGCAACGCCGAGACGCTCGCCTGGGCCAAGCTCCAGGACACGTATCCGACCCGGCTCGACGTGCCCAAGGAGGAGTGGGAGACGCTCGTCAATGAGATCGCCACCCGCGAGGACATGAAGGCCCAGGGGGAGACGGTCCGCCAGGCGGGCGGCCTGCAGATCATCGGCACCGAGCGGCACGAGGCCCGCCGCATCGACCTCCAGCTCCGCGGCCGCTGCGGCCGACAGGGCGACCCCGGCAGCAGCCGGTTCTTCCTCTCGCTCGAAGACGACCTGATGCGGATCTTCGCCGGGGAATGGGTCAAGAACGTGCTCACGCGGCTCGGGATGCAGGACGGCGAGGCGATCGAGAGCCGGATGGTCACCCGCCGCGTCGAGGCGGCGCAGAAGAAGGTCGAAGAGCGGAACTTCGAGGTCCGAAAAAACCTGCTCGAGTACGACGAGGTGATGGACGAGCAGCGGAAGCGGGTCTACGGCTTCCGCCAGCGGATCCTCGACTTCACCGACGGCGACGCCGACTGCCGGGAGATGATCCTGGAGATGGTCGACCGCCAGATCGACGAGAACATCGGCAGTTTCCTCGACAAGGACTACGGCCCCCAGACCTACGCCTCCTGGGCCGCCGGACAACTTTCCTGCGAGCTCGACGGCAACGATTTCCGTGGCCTGACGCCCGAGGAGGCCGAGCGGCTCGCCGCCGACGAAGCGGCA
>JBILOA010000212.1:0-4456 GCA_044374735.1 Pirellulales bacterium
TCTCGAAGCCCCACCAGCGCCGGAGCACCTCGACCACCCGCGGATCGAGCCCCGCGGCCGCGCGCCCCGCTGCATCGATCTCGGCCGGCCCTGGCACGCTCCGCTCTCCGACGATTCCGGAACCAGCGTCAGGATACCAGAGCCCCGCAGGCCGCACGCGCGATACACTTCCGCCATGCTCTGGATCGCCTGGAAGATGCTCGTCGGCAACCGGGTCAAATACCTGGGGATCGTCTTCGGCGTCGTCTTTGCGGCGGTGCTCATCGCCCAGCAGGCCTCCATCTTCTGCGGCCTGATGTCGCTCACGGTCAGCCAGATCCGCGACGTCGAGGGCCCGGGCATCTGGGTGATGGACAGCCACGTCCAGTTCGTCGACGACATCAAGCCGCTGGCCGACACGGAACTGTTTCGCGTCAAGAGCGTGCCCGGCGTGGCCTGGGCCGTGCGGTTCTACAAGGGCATCGGCCGAGCCCGGCTCGCCGAGGGCACCTACGAGCAGATGATCATCCTCGGGCTCGACGACGCCACGCTCGTGGGGGCCCCCGGGGGCGTGTTTCTCGGTTCGATCGCCGACCTGCGCAAGCCCGACGCCGTGATCATGGACGACGCGGGCTACAAGCGGATCTGGCCCGGCGAGCCCTACCGGCTCGGCCGCACCTTCGAGATGAACGACCGGCGGGCCGTGCTCGTGGGCCTCACCAAGGCCAGCCGCACCTTCCAGAGCTTTCCCATCGTCTACACCCGCTACAGCCAGGCGGTGTTGTTCGCCCCGCTGGAGCGCAAGGTGCTTTCCTTCGTGCTCGCCGACGCCCAGCCGGGCGTGCCGGCCGAGGAAGTCTGCCGCCGGATCGAGGAGCGCACGGGCCTCCAGGCCCTCACCCGCGAGCAGTTTCTCTGGAAGACGATCAGCCATTACCTGCGGAAGACCGGCATCCCGCTCAACTTCGGGATCACGGTGCTGCTCGGCTTCCTCGTGGGCACGGCGATCGCCGGCCAGACCTTTTACCTCTTCACCGTCGAGAACATCCGGCAATACGGCGCGCTCAAGGCGATGGGCACGAGCAACTGGACGATCCTCGTGATGGTGCTCGCCCAGGGGCTCCAGGTGGGCCTGATCGGCTACGGACTGGGCGTGGGGCTGGCGGGGCTGTTTGGCTGGTTCGTGAAGGGGGCCTCGCGGCTCTCGTTCTTCATGCCCTGGCAGGTGCTCGCGATCACGGCCGTGGCCGTGTTCGTGATCGTGCTCGTCGCCAGCCTGCTCTCGATCCGCAAGGTGCTGGTCGTCGAGCCCGCGATCGTGTTTCGGGGCTGACGCATGGCCACCGCCACTGGCTCCCAGACGCACGACGACCGGCCGCTCGAGAAAGTGGCCGTGCGGGTGCGGGGCGTGACCAAGGAGTTCGGCAGCGGCGGGGCCGTCACGCGGGCGCTGCGGGGCGTGGACCTCGACATTCCCTACGGCGAGCTTCTGATGCTCGTCGGGCCGAGCGGCTGCGGGAAGACGACGCTGGTCTCGATCGTCGCCGGCACGCTCGAACCCACCGCCGGCGACGTGGCGGTGCTCGGCCAGGATCTGGTGCGGATGTCCAACGGGCGGAAGGTGAAGTTTCGCCGCGACAACGTGGGCTTCGTGTTCCAGGCCTTCAATCTGCTGCCCGCCCTGACGGCGGCCGAGAACGCCGCCGTGCCGCTGTTGATCGCGGGCTGGAACCGCCGCCGGGCGGTGGAGGCCGCGGCCGACGTGCTCGACCAGCTCGGGATGGGCGACCGGCTCACGAATCTCCCGAGCGAGCTCTCCGGCGGGCAGCAGCAACGGGTGGCCATCGCCCGGGCGCTCGTGCACGAGCCGCGGCTGCTCGTGTGCGACGAGCCGACCAGCGCGCTCGACGCCGAGAACGGGCGGATCACGATGGAGCTGATCCAGAAGATCGCCGTCCAGCCCGACCGGGTCGTGATCGTGGTCACCCACGACACCCGCGTCTACTCCTTCGCCGACCGGATCGCCTCGATGGAGGACGGCCGGATCGACTCCGTCAGCGTCGGCCCCCACGAGCCCGACCACGCCTGAACAGCCCGCACCGGGTACGATCGACGCATGGCCACCGCCCCCGCCGACTCATCGTCGTCGCCCGTCCGCAGCGGTTCCGATGCACGCCCGCGGCGGCTCGAGCGCCGCCGCACGTTCGCCGACTTCGTCACCCAGCGAATCCTGCCGCTGGTGGCCTTCGGGCTGCTCGGATTCGCGGGCTGGTATGTCTGGTCGACCCGGCCGGTGACGCGAAACCCGGACCCGCCGATCGCACCGGCCAGGAATCCCTTCGCCGACGCCCTCGCGGCGGCGGGCATCGTCGAGGCCCAGACGGAGAACATCGCCGTCGGCTCGGCGACACCGGGCGTGGTGGTCGAGGTGCTCGTGAAGGTGGGCGACGAGGTCGCGCCGGGCAAGCCGCTGTTCCGGCTCGATGACCGCGATCTGCGCGGGGATCTGGAGGTCAAAAAAGCCGCGTTGGCGCAATCGCGCAGCGAACTCGTGCGACTCGAGGCCGAGCCCCGCCCCGAAAAGATTCCCGTGCTGGCCGCGACCGTGGATGGGGCCCGGGCGCTCGTCGTCCGCGAGGCCGACGCGCTCAAGCGGGTCGAGGAGACCGTCGCCCGCAAGGTCGCGACCGAGCAGGAACTGATCGAGCGGCGGGAGGCGCTGGCCGCGGCGCAGGCGACGCTCGCCCGCTCGCAGGCCGACCTCGACCTGCTCGAGGCGGGCTCCTGGCAATACGACCGCGACGTGGCGAAGGCGGCGCTTTCCCGGGCCGAGGCGGAGGTGGCCAAGATCGAGGTCGAGCTCGACCGGCTGATCGTGCGGGCGCTGGTGACCGGCAGGGTGCTGCAGGTCAACGTGCGGCCGGGCGAGTTCGTGGGCACCCCGGCCAATCAGCCGCTCGTGATTTTGGGCAACACCGACAAGCTGCACGTCCGTGTGGACATCGACGAGTACGACATCCCGCGGTTCCATGCGGGCCTGCCGGCCGTGGCCGTGCCGCGGGGCAACCTCCAGGAGAAGTATCCCCTCGAGTTCGTGCAGGTGGAGCCGTTCGTCGTGCCCAAGAAGTCGCTCACGGGAGACACCACCGAGCGGGTCGACACCCGCGTGCTCCAGGTCATCTACGAGTTCGATCCGGCCGGCAAGCCGCCGCTGTTCGTGGGGCAGCAGGTCGAGGTGTTCATCGACGTCGCCCCGAGAAGCGGGGCAGACTGAGGCGTTTTCCCGGCGGCAAAGCCGGGTTGCGGCCAACTCTGGCGGCTGCGACAGTCCCGCCGTTCCGATGACTGCATCTTCCCGCCCTCCTGCCGCGGCCCCGCGGCGGTACGCTTCGGCGCTCCGCCTGGCAGTCGCCTGTGCGCTCGTGGCGATGCCGTCGGCCGCCCTGGGCGACGATGGCGGGGCCGGCGAGCCGGCTGCGGCCGACGTGCCCGGCGGAATGTTTCTTCCCGCGACCGACGGCTCGGCCCTGTGGCGGCAGACGCTTGCCACGATCGCGGCCGACTGGCCCGTGGTGCGGGCCGTCGAGCCCGACTTCACGGCCGTGCCCCCGCGGGCCGGGCTGATCGAGTCGGCCTGGGTCGAGCCGCCCGGGGGAGCCCAGCCGGCCTGGCCGCCGAAGCGTCAGCGGGTCGTGGTAAGGGTGGTTCCCGCCATCGGCGGTGCCTGGGTCGATGCCACCGTGCAGACCGAGTCGCTTGCGGAGACAGTCAGCGGAGGCAACGCCGTCGATCGTGCCGGCGGGTGGCGACCTCAGGATCGTCCCGACAGTTTCACCGTCGAGCTTGCCGCCCGGCTTGCGCCCACCGCGGATCCGGTCTACTCCCTGCCGCCGTTGGAGGCGGAGGAGATGCTCGCCCCGCGGCCTGCGGAACTGCCCTGGTCGAACAGCCGTTACCCGCGGCTCTCCCGGGCCGGGCACAAGATCTGGGAAGACTATCGCAACTTCTACGACTGCCAGAGCCTCGTCTGCACCACGGCGGCATTCGGTGCCGGCGCCCTCATGGCGAACACAGGCTTCGACGACACGATGCAGGCCGCCTGGCTCCGCGGGGTCGAGCCCACGGGCCTGGGCACGTTCTTCACCGGCTGCAAAGACATCGGTGAGGGCCGCTACGCACTCTCGATCTTCGGCGCGGCGGCCGCGACCGGCCTCGTGTTCGAAGGCAATCCGGTCGGTGACGTGGTGGGCGAGTGGGGCTCACGATCGCTCCGGATCTTCGTGGTGGGAGCCCCGCCGCTGTACGTGCTCCAGATGGCGACCGGGGCTTCACGGCCGGCGGAAGACGTCGGCAGCAAGTGGCACTTCTGGAACGACAACAACGGCGTCAGCGGCCACGCCTTCGTGGGCGCGATCCCCTTCCTGGCCGCCGCCGAGATGGTGGAAAGCCCGCTGCTCAAGGGCACGCTCTACGTCTG
>JBILOA010000213.1:0-4447 GCA_044374735.1 Pirellulales bacterium
GTGAGCGGGTATCTCGCGCGGTTCGCGCCCGCGGGCGACGTCGTCAATCTCTCGCAGGGCGGCGGCGTGATCCCCGTGCTCTTGGAAGGGGCGGCCCCATGAACCCCGTGCCCCGCACGATCGGCTGCCTGGGCTACATCGGCCGGCCCGAGTTCGCCTTCGACTGCCCGGTCGACGAGGACCAGATCACCTCGATGCTCGCGGCCCGGGACGACCGGATCGTGATGGCGCACTGGGACGACCTCGACGCGGCCACCCTCACGGTCCGGGCCTGGGACGTGCGGCGGGGCGAGTGGCTGACCTGGGACTACGGCCGCTGCGACGCCCTGCTGATCCTCGAGGCGCCCGCCCCGGGGTCGAAGAACGCCGACTTCCGCCACGCCGAGACCGCGATGCGGGAGATCCTCCGGCGGGGGATCCCGGCCGTGAACTCGATGCGGACCTTTCTGGACTATCCCGACAAGCGGTACCTCGTGGACCGGCCGGACATGCCGTTTCCCAAGACGGCGCTCGTCACGACCGGCAGCGACCTCGGGCCGCTGCTCGCCGATCTGCCCGACGAGGTCGTGCTCAAGCCACTGATCGGTGCGGGCGGCAAGGGTGTGGTGCGGCTGCCCCGCGACGCGGAGGCCGTCCGAGCCGCCATGGAGCCGGGCCGCGAGTATCTCCTCCAGCCGTTCCTCCCGGAGATCATGGACGGCGAGCGAAACCTTTATTTCCTGGCGAAGCGATTCCGCTACGCCCTCGTCAAGCGTCCCAAGCCGGGCGAGTTCCGGACCAACGAGGGGCTGGCGATCTACGAGCGGTACGAGCCGACGGCGGAGGAACTGGCGCTGGCCGAGGAGGCCGTCCGCCGGTTCGCCAGCCCGTCGCTGATCGAGCGGATCGATCTCTGCGGCCGGCACGTGCTCGAGATGACGATCGAGTGCCCGGGCCTGAAGATCAAGCGGTGCGGCGTCGAGCGGGAGATCGGCCCCTGGACGTACGAAGCGCTCGAGATGGCGATCGCGACCCGCGTTTGACTGCGAGCTCGCGGGTGATGCAGCTCGGAGCCGCCCATACCATCTCGCCGGACGCTCGCTACCGGCATCCTGCCGTCCGCTCGCTCGATGCTGGCCTCGCTCCGCAATCCTTGCTGCGCTCGGCCAGCAACGCCGCTCGATTGGTACGGGCGACCCCTCGCAGTCAAACGGTTGCCCTGCCTTGGCATCGATTCGTCCGGACGAACGCCGCGGGCCGCTCGGCGCACGAACACGGCCGCCCGGAGGTGCGGCCGGCGGCCGGGGCCGTAGGCCCGCGGGCCGCAAAGGCTGCAGGGGGCAGGGATGCCCCTGCAGCCGTGAAGAGAGATGGCACGGGCAACCCCGAGCCCTCACCAGCAGGCCCTACTTGAGCCCCGGGCGGCGGTCGAGGGCGCCGCGGACACCAAGCTGCTCGGGGTGGCGGGCGATCTTGTCGGAGAAGACGCGGATGTCGTCCACGATCGGCCGCAGGTCCCGCGACAGGTTCTT
This sequence comes from Pirellulales bacterium, assembly GCA_044374735.1. Classification (GTDB taxonomy): domain Bacteria; phylum Planctomycetota; class Planctomycetia; order Pirellulales; family UBA1268; genus QWPN01. The sequence goes on from JBILOA010000213.1 coordinate 1,512, forward strand.
GACGTTGGCGGCGGCGGCGGCGAGATCCTCGTAGACCCGCGGATCGCGGACCAGCTTGCCCAGCGTGCCGTCCGACTCGTTGAGCGCCTTGGTGAAGAACACCGCCTGCTGGAGCACCTCGTCGAGCCGGCCGATCGTGGCGTCGATCTGGGCCACCATGCCCTCGCCCCGCTCGCCCAGCGGCCTGGTCAGGCCTTCCAGGTTTCTCAGGTTGCGGTCGGCCGTGTCGATCGTGGTGCCCATGCCCTGCACCGTGTTTCGCAGGTCGGCGATCACCTGGGGCAGGCCCTCGAGCGTCTGCTTGATGTTGGCCCTGGCCTGCGGATCGCCCATCACGTCGTTGATGTTGGTCATCGCCGCGCTGAAGTCGTCGAGGGCCTTGTCGGTCTTGCGAACCAGCTTCCCGAAGGTGTCGTCGTCGCCCATCAGCAACCGGTCGAGGTCGCCGGAGAGCTTCGTCACGGCCGAACTCGCCTCGGTGATCGCGTCGAGCGCCCCGCCCAGCTTGGGCTCGAGCGTGGCCAAGGCCTCGAAGGGATCGCGGGACACGGCCCCCGTCAGCACCTCGTCCGCGGCCACTTTCTGCCGCGGCGGCCGGATCACCCCCGGCACGAGCTGGATCTCGGCGTCGCCCAGGAGCGTGGTGGCGATCCGCGGCTGCTCGTCGCGGTACACCGGCACGTAGGAGTCGATGTCGGCGACCACGCTCACGCCCCCCCGCTCGTCGAGCGACACGCTCGAGACGCGGCCGACGAGGATCCCGTTCTTGCGGACGGGCGTGCCGTCGGCGATCCCGCGGGCGTCGGTGAAGCTCATGCGGACCGGATAGGTGGCCTGGACGAGCGACGGCAGGTCGCCGAACAGAACGATCAGGATGCCGGCGATGATCGCGGTGGCGAGCACCACGACGCCGACGCGAAACTGCATCACGCGGTCGCTCATGCGGTCTCCTCCTCGTCCTGCTCCGCCTGGGCCTGCGCCTCCGCCAGGGCCTGCTCCTCGCGGAGCTCCATCAGCCGGCCCCCGGCCCGTCCCTCGACGAACTGGCGGATCCGCGGATCGGTCGAGCGGTCGAGCTCGGCAGGCGTGCCGTCGAACACCACCTGCGACTCGCCCGGCTGCAGCCGGAACAGCGGGTAGAGCATGATCACGCGGTCGGCCACCTTGCGGGCGGTGTGCATGTCGTGGGTGACGACCACGCTGGTGACGTGGGGCCGCCGCCGCACCCGCAGGATCAGTTCGTTGATCACGTCGCTCATGATCGGATCGAGGCCGGTAGTCGGCTCGTCGTAGAGGACGAGGTGCGGATCGAGGGCCAGCGCCCGGGCCAGCCCGGCCCGCTTCCGCATGCCGCCGGAGAGTTCGACCGGCTTCTTGGCGAGCACGGTCCGGGGCAGGCCCACCTCGTCCACGAGCGACTCGGTGATCCGCCGGATCTCGGCCGCCGGGATCCGGGTGTGCTCGCGGAGCGGGAAGGCGATGTTGTCGGCGATCGTGAGGCTGTCGAACAGGGCCGCCCCCTGGAAGACGAAGCCGTAGCGGGTCCGGAGGTGGGCCAGTTGCCGGTCGGTCATCCGCGCGAGCGACCGCCCCTCGAACCGCACCTCGCCGGCCGACGGCCGGACCAGGCCGATCATCGACTTGAGGAGCACCGTCTTGCCGCAGCCGCTCTCGCCGAGCACGACGAGCGTGTCGCCGGCGGCGAGGTCGAGCGAGATGTCCCGCAGCACCTCGTGGCGGCCGAACCGGACCCCCAGCGACTCGACCCGCAGGAGCGGCGGCGAGTCGCCGTCGACGACGGCGTTGGGTTCGATGGCGGTGGCGGTCATCAGAGCAGCCGACGGGGCCCCTCGGGGCGGAAGAAGTCGTGGACGTTGTTGAGCCAGATGCCCAGGAACAGGTCGAGCACCAGGATCAGGACGAACGAGTGGACGAAGGCGTTGGTCGCCGCCCGCCCCACCCCCTCGGCGCCGTGCTCGCAGTGGAAGCCGTGGTGGCAGCTCACCAGCGCGATCGCCGCCCCGAAGAACAGGCTCTTGAACACGCCCATCAGGAAGTCGAACACGTCGACGTATTCGCGGGAGTTGGCCCAGTAGTGGTGGTGGTCGATGCCGAGGAGCACGTGCGAGTAGAAGTAGCCCCCGAGCACCCCCATGAAGTCGGCCATCACCGTCAGCGACGGGATCAGGATCAGGCAGCCGAGGAACCGGGGCACGACGAGGTAGTAGATGGGGTTGGCCCCCATGCTCTCGAGCGCGTCGATTTGCTCGGTGACCCGCATCGTCCCGAGTTCCGCCGCCATCGCGCTGCCCACGCGGCCGGCGAGCATGGTGGCGGCGAGCACCGGTCCGAGCTCGCGGACGAGCGAGAGGTTGATCACCGAGCCGAGCCTCGTCTCGAGGCCCAGGGCCTTGAACTGGGCGAAGCTCTGGACGGCGAGCACCATCCCGATGAACAGCCCGGTGAGCGCGACCACCGGCAGCGACATCACACCGATGCTGTAGAAGTTGGGGACGAGCACGTCCCGCCGCTGCGGCCGGGCGAAGATCCAGCCGACCGTCTTGAGCGAGAAGATCGCCACGTCCCCGATGCCCGCGACGGTGCCGATGGCCCACTCGCCGAGGTTGGCCACCTGGCCGGCGAACCAACCGGTCAGACCGGCGGACGCGGGCGAGGCTGGAGCTGCAGTGGCCATCGAAGGGCTCTCGCACGGTTGGCGGCCTGGACAGAACGCCTGCGGGTTATATCGGCCGTGCCGGTCGCGGGGCGTGAGCCGGGTGTGCGTCGAACGCGAGGGCTGGGGCAGCCTGGCGATCTGGGAAAAACCGGCTTCCGAGAACCGCTGGGGGCGGCCGGATGCTCGGCCGCGCGGCTCAGTAGTTCATCTGGAACTGAAACCGGAGCAGGTCACCGCGGAACTGGGCGTAGTTGGCGTC
>JBILOA010000214.1:0-4439 GCA_044374735.1 Pirellulales bacterium
GCCCGTCGACAACCACGGCAAGGGCGAGAGTTTCTCCCCCACCGACCTGGTGGCCACGGCGCTCGGCGCGTGCATGATGACGATCATGGGCATCGTGGCAGACCGCCGCGGCCTCGATCTCGCCGGCATGACGGCCGCGACCGAGAAGGTGATGACGGCCGCCCCGCCACGGCGGATCGCCTCGCTCAAGACCACGATCACGATCCCGCTTCCGGCTGATCACGAAGATCGCGCGGCCCTCGAGCAGGCGGCCCTCACCTGCCCGGTTCACAAGAGCCTCCATCCCGAGATCGACGCGGCCGTCGAGTTCGTCTGGACGGGCTGACGGCGGTGCAGGAGCTTCGCGGGATGCGTGCCACAGTCGACTCGAGCGCCGTCGCGGTGCTGCTGCTCGCGACGCTTGCCGCGGTTGCCGCCGCCGGTGGCGAACCGGCCGCCGACCTGCTCGTCAGCCGCATCGCGGTGGGGTCGTGCGCCAAGCAGAGCCGGCCGATGCCGATCTGGTCGGCCGTGAGCGGCTTCAAGCCCGACGTCCTGCTGATGCTCGGCGACAACGTCTACGGCGACACGGAGGACATGACCGTCCTCCGCGGCGCGTATGACCTGCTCGCCGCCGACCGGGGCTTCGGCGCGATTCGCAACACGGTGCCGATCGTGGCGATCTGGGATGACCATGACTACGGCGTCGACGACGGGGGCCGGGAGTATCCCAAGCGCGCGGAGTCGCAGCAGGTGTTTCTCGACTTCTTCGGGATTCCCGCCGACGCGCCGGTACGGAAGCGGGAGGGCATCTACCGCCAGGTCATGGTCGGGCCCCCGGGCCGCCGCGTGCAGTTCATCTGCCTCGACACCCGCTGCCACCGCTCATCGCTGAACTCGATCCCCAAGTCGGAGCGGGTCAAGGGCAGGGGGCCGTACGCCCCGAGCGCCGACCCCGAGGCCACGATGCTCGGGGCCGCCCAGTGGGAGTGGCTGGCGAAGGTGTTGCGCGAGCCGGCCGACCTGCGAGTCGTACTCTCGAGCATCCAGGTGGCGAGCACGGAGCACGGCTGGGAGCACTGGGGCAACTTTCCCGCCGAGCGGGCCCGGTTGCTGAAGACGCTTCGCGACTCGGCGGCGGGAGTGATCCTCGTCAGCGGCGACCGCCACTCGGCTGAAATCAGCAGGATTCCGGCCGGCGACGACGCCCTGGCTCACCCGCTTTACGATCTCACGGCCAGCAGCCTCAACCAGCCCAAGCGGGTGGACGGCGTCGACGAGCCCAACCGCCACCGCATCGGCGAGCGGTTTCACGGCGCCAACTTCGGCTCGATCGAGATCGACTGGGAATCGGCCAAGGACGGCGGCTCCCCCGCCGTTCGGCTGGCGATCCACGACGTCGACGGCAAGGTCGTGCGCTCGGCCGAGATTCCGGCCGGCGAACTCGAGCCAGCCCGCGTGCCGTAAGCGAACGAGCGGCGTGAGGGGTTGCCCGTGCCAATCGAGCGGCGTAGGAAACCGAGCGCAGCCGACCAATCCGCCTGTGGCGGATCGGTGCCCGTTGCAAAGCGAGGTTTCCTCCGAGTGAGTGGAGGGCAGGATGCCCGCAACGAACGTCCGGCGAGATGGCACGGGCAATCCCGGCCCCCCCATACGGATATTCAATCATGCCCGATCTGTTCGCCGCCTCCCGCGCCGCCAACGTCGCCCGAGCCGCCCCGCTGGCGGCCCGGATGCGACCCCGCCGGCTGGCCGACTACGTGGGCCAGGAGGCGATCGTCGGCCCGGGCAAACTCCTGCGGCGGCTGATCGAGGCCGATCGGCTGGGGTCGGTGATCCTCTACGGCCCTCCCGGCGTCGGCAAGACGACGCTCGCCGAGATCATCGCCACCGAGACGCGGCGGCGGTTTCTGGAACTCTCGGCGACGGCCTCGGGCGTGAAGGAGGTCCGCGAGGTGATCGAGGCGGCCCGCCGCCGGCTCGAGGACGACGGCGAGAAGACCTGCCTGTTCATCGACGAGATCCACCGCTTCAACAAGGCCCAGCAGGACGTGCTCCTGCCCGACGTCGAGAACGGCGTGATCGCGCTGATCGGGGCCACCACGCAAAATCCCTTCTTCGCCCTCACCTCCGCGCTCGTCAGCCGCAGCCGGATCTTCGAACTCGCGGCGCTCTCTCCGGCCGACATCGGCACGATCCTCGACCGGGCGGTGTCGGACCGCGAGCAGGGCTTCGGCCGCGAGGCGATCACGCTCGACCCCGCGGCGCGGGCGTTTCTCGTCGAGACCTCCGACGGCGACGCCCGCCGGGCGCTCGGGGCCTTGGAGGTGGGCGTGCTCTCCACCCCGGAGCGGCCGCTCGCCTTCACGCTCGACCTCGCCCGTGAGAGCGTGCAGCGGAAGACGGTGGCCTACGACTCCGGCGACACGCACTACGACTGCGCCAGCGCGCTCATCAAGAGCATCCGGGGCAGCGACGCCGATGCGGGTCTCTACTGGCTGGCCCGAATGCTCGAGGGGGGCGAGGACGTGCGGTTCCTGGCCCGGCGGATCGTGATCCTCGCCAGCGAGGACATCGGCAACGCCGATCCGCGGAGCCTGTTGATCGCGGTGGCTGCGATGCAGGCCACCGAGTTCGTGGGGCTGCCGGAGTGCCAGCTCACGCTCGCCCAGGCCGTCACCTATCTTGCGCTCGCCCCCAAGAGCAACGCCTGCACGACGGCGATCGCCGCCGCTCGGCGGGATGTCCGCGAGCAGGCGGTGATCCCCGTGCCGCGGCACCTGCAAGACAAGCACTACGCCGGAGCCAAGCGGCTCGGCCACGGCCAGGGCTACGCCTATTCCCACGACCACCCCGACGGGATCGCGGCTCAGGATTATCTCGGCGTGGAGAAGACCTACTACGAGCCCACCGACCGGGGCCTGGAGCGGGACCTCGGCGAACGGCTCGCCGAGATCAGGCGGCGGCTGCGGGAGGGGCGGCCGGAGCCGCCGGGGGAGCCGCCGCGGCCGGCAGCGTCCTGAGTTCGGCGGCGATCTCCCGCCCGAGCACCTGCTCGAGCCGCTCGAGGGCCCGGGCGACGGTCGCGCCGTCGAGCACGCGATGGTCGGCGATGAGCGTCACGCGGCAGCGGCCGGCGTCGTCGAGTGGCCCCTGGCAGAGGCTCGTGGTGCAGAGCGTGGGATGAAAATGGTTGCCGGCGGCGAAGCCGGCCAGCGACGACATGCTGAAGGTGCCGATCCGTCCGGGCCGCTTCGGCGAGGCGGAGCTCATGTTCCAGCGAAGGATCGTTCGCCGGAGCCAGCCCGGCACCATCTCGAGCTCGAGCTGCCGCCGGAACAGTTCGTCGATGGGAGCCGTGGCGTGGCGGTCGATGAAGGCCTGGATCGCGACGAGGGGCAGGGTGTCGGGGGAGGCAAGCCGGGCGAAGAACAGCCGGTCGGCACCATGCTCGTCGGGCCGATTGATCGCGAGCGTCGCCACGCTCTGGCTCGCCGTGGCCAGCCGGGAACGCAGCCCACGGACGAGCCAACTCCGCAACAGGGGCTGCTCGCGGGCCACCATCGCGTAGGCCTTCAAGAAGCAGGCCGCCCAGCCGATCCGCCTGGGGGCGGCGGCCCGGGCGTCGGCCACGACCGCGAGCCGCATCTCCCGGTCGACGGGGAACAGCGGGATCGCGCGGGCGAGGACGGCGACATCGTTGACCGCGCCGCGGCCGACGGGCAGCCGGGTGGTGGTGACAGTGGGGAGTGGCATCGGTGGAACGAGCGCGGGACGCTGGGCGGGCGGGTCGGCGGGCAGGGGAATCGCGGCGGGATCGTAGAAAAAGCCCACCGCTGCCGGTAGGCAGTTTTCCCGCGGTTTGGCGGCGGGTTCATGGCGGGCAAGCCCGCGGTCGTAGACTCGACGCTGGTCGCTCGCCAAGCGTGCTGCGGCCGACAGGGCGTCGGCCAGGTTGACCCCGTGGAACTCGTCCGATGCCACGCGAAGCCTGCGGTTGGATGATAGCGGTGGCCTGTGCCGTCTTGCCCTTGGCGCAAGGCATCGCCGCCGGTGACGAGCCGCTGCCTGCCGCCGCCCGCACCGCCCTGGATCGGGCGATCACCGCGACGGCGGCGATCGCGACCGAGGGAGGCTGGGTGTGGCGCTACTCGCCCGACCTTGCGGAGCGGGCCGGCGAGTCAGAGGCCTCGCCGACGACGATCTGGGTGCAGCCGCCGGGCACGCCGTCGGTCGGGCTGGCGATCCTGCGGGCCCACGCCGTCACCGGTGATCCGCGACACCGCGACGTCGCCCTCGCGGCAGCCGACGCGCTTGCCACCGGCCAACTCGCCTCGGGGGGTTGGGATTATTCGATTGACTTCGATCCCGAGCGGGCCAAGCGGGTTCTGCGGCGGACCGACATCGGCTCGCTCGCCACCGACGAGGCCGGCCGCCGGTTCAACGTCACCACCTTCGAC
>JBILOA010000215.1:0-4401 GCA_044374735.1 Pirellulales bacterium
GGCACAAGAACGGCCACGTTGATGAGGAGCGAGAGGACGATCATCAGCCGCATCGCACGCACCCCTGATACCTCCGCCGCCGAATTGACTTTTTCTGCTTCCGCATGCCTACGCGTGCAATCAGGATAACGCGCGGCGGGCTCTACGACGGATTCTGCGCAAGTCTCTCGGCCGCAGCGGCTTTGCTGAAATCGGGCAGTGGCGTGTTTGGGGATTATCACCGTCGCGTTCGTGATCATCCGCGGCCGGCAGATCGAGCCGGTGACCGTCAGGCGAAGGTCAGCGGTTGGCCGGTCGCCTCGAGCACCGAGAGCCAGAGGTCGCCGTCCGGGCAGACCTGATTGCGACGGCTCACGGCCAGCGCCATCGGAATGTGCACGTAGCGGCCACGCCAGCGGCCGATCACGATCTCCGTGCGGCCGGCGAGGGCGGCATGCACCGCGTTCTGCGCGAGCCGGATGCAATAGACGCTGTCGAAGGGATTGGCCGCCACGCTCCGGATCGCGTAACTCGGGTCGATGTATTTGAGGTTCAACTCCAGCCCCTCGGCCGCGAAGTGGTCGGTGATCCGCCGCCGCAGAAACAGGCCGATGTCGTGGAGCTTCTTGTTCCCCGAGGCATCCACGCCCGCCTCCTCGGCCGGCACGAGATCCTGGCCGGCCCCCTCTGCCACCACGATCACCGCGTGATCACGCTCCCGCACCCGGCGGGCCAGATGAGCCAGGAAGCCGCGGGGACCGTCGAGGACGAAGGGCACCTCCGGGATCAGGACATAGTTGGCGTCGGGCTCGGCGAGGGCGGCGTAGCAGGCGATGAAGCCCGAATGGCGGCCCATCAGCTTGACGAGCCCCACGCCATTGGGCGACGCCTTGGCCTCGACGTGGGCCGAGCGGATGCTCTGCGTGGCCTCGGCGAAGGCGGTCTGGAAGCCGAACGACTGATCGATGTAGGGGATGTCGTTGTCGATCGTCTTGGGAATTCCGACGACGGCGATCCGTCCGCCCCGCTCCCGGACCCGATCCGCGATCTTCATCGCCCCGCGGAGCGTGCCGTCGCCCCCGATCACGAACAGCACGGCGATGTTGAGCCGCTCCAGGCAGTCGACGATCTCGTCCGGATCCTGACTGCCGCGGGACGTGCCCAGGATCGTGCCCCCGTCCTCGGCGATCCGGCTCACGAGATCCGGCGTGAGATCCAGGACGTCGTGGCCATGCCGCGGGATGAAGCCCTGGTAGCCGTTGCGAAAGCCGTGGATCCGCTGCACGCCGTAGTGGAAGGCGAGTTCCATCACCAGACCACGGATCACGTCGTTGATGCCGGGGCAGAGCCCGCCGCAGGTCACGATCCCGACCCGGAGCTTCGCGGGATCGAAGAAGATGCTCCGCCGTGGGCCCGCCGGCTCGAACCCCGGCAGCTCCGCGGGCGAGAGGCCCGTCGCCACCACGTCGCCGAGCGTGTCGTGAAACAAGACGCGGTCGAACTCGTCCACGTAGTGTTCGGTGGTCTTGCGGGCGTCGATCAGGGGCTTGAGCGGCGAGTCGATCCGGCAGGGACCGAGCGTGGCGACGGCAAGATCGGCGGCCTGCATCGGAGCCTCCTCAGCCCGTGGTGCGCATCCCCGCCGCGATGCCCTGGACACAGAGTCGGAGCAGATCGCGATGCGTCTCTCCCGCGGTCGGGTCGGCCGCGAGCGCGGCCCGCCGGCGGCGCATGAACTCCGCCTGGATCAGGTTGAGCGGGTCGACCGACGGGTTGCGGGCCTCGATCGACCGTTGGAACCAGGGGGTGGCGCCGAGCAGCTCGCGGCTCCCGACGATGTCGAGGATCGCCTGCCGGGCCCGGTCATACTCCGCCGCGATCCGCTGCCAGATCCGCTTGCGAGCGTCGGCGTCGTCGTCGAGTTCGGAATAGTGGCCCGCGATCACCATGTCGGCCTTGGCGAGCGCCAGCGTCGCGTTGTCGATCGTGGCCTGGAAGAAAGGCCAGCGGCGATACATCTCGCACACCATCTGCCAGGCCCGGCGGTCTTCATACTTCACCTCGGCCAGCGCGGCCCCCAGGCCATACCAGGCCGGGATCATGCAGCGACTCTGCGTCCAGGCGAATACCCAGGGGATCGCCCGCAGGTCGTCGAGCGTCCGCTCGCCCCGGCGGCGGGCCGGCCGCGAGGCGATTGGCAGGTTTTCGATGTCGTCGATCGGCGTCGTCTTGGAGAAGTAGCCGATGAAGCCGGGCTGGTCGACCAGATCGCGATAGGCGGCCAGCGACTTGTCGGCCATCCGGGCGGCGAGCGCGGGCCACTCCGCGGTCGGCGGTGGTGGCGGCGCCGTCGATGCGACGAGCGTGGCCCAGGTGACTTGATCGAGGTGGCGGCGGGCGATCTCGACGTCGTCGTACCGCTCGGCGAGCACCTCCCCCTGCTCGGTGAGCCGGAGGCTGCCGTCGAGCGTCTCGGGAGGCAGCGAGAGGATGCCGCGGGCCGCCGGGCCGCCGCCGCGGCCGAGCGAGCCGCCGCGACCGTGGAAGAAGGTGAGCTTCACGCCGCGGGCCGCGGCCGCCACGTGGAGCCGCTCCTGCGCCGACTGCAGGCCGCAACAGGCCGCGAGGTAGCCGCCGTCCTTGGTGCTGTCGGAGTAGCCCACCATCACCATCTGTCGGTCGCCACGGCCGGCGAGATGCTCGCGGTAGGCCGGAACGTCGAGGATCGTGGCGAGCGTGGCGTCGGCCCGGGCCAGGTCGTCGATCTTCTCGAACAGCGGCACCACGGCGATGTCGTGGTCGGCCGTGGGCTTTCCAGCGGCGGCGGCCCGCCCCCGCGCCCAACGCCACAGCCAGAGCACGCAGAGCACGTCGGCGGGGCAGCGCGTCAGGCTCACGATCGCTCCGCCGAGGCAGTCGGGGCCGAACCGGACGGTGGCCGTGTGCAAGACCTGGAACAGGGCGAGCGTGTCGGCGGCGAGCGGCGGCAGGCCCGCGGTCGGCACCTCGCCCACCTTCCCGAGCGAATCCACGAGCAGCCTGGCCCGGGCCGCCTCGTCGAGTGCGGCGTAGGCGGCGGCGTCGGCCACGACGCCCGCGGCGGCCAGGATCGCCCCCATGATGTCGAGGTAGGCCCTGGCATCCTGGCGGACGTCGAGCCGCGTCATGTGGAGCCCGAAGGTGCGGGCGAGGTCGAGCCAGGCCTGTGGCGGCGAGTCGAGCGAGAGCCCGTGGTCCGCCCGCAGGCAGTCCACGAGCAGGGCTACGTCGGCCACGAACTCGTGGCCGGAGCGATAGGCGAGCGGGGGCACGGTTGCGGCGGCGAGCGAGACCCCGCGGGCCGCCTCCAGCCGCAGCCGGATCAGCGCCAGCCAGCGGCGATAGGCGGCCGCCTCGTCCAGGCCGCTGGTCGTCTCGGCAGCCTGGGGATGCTCGGCGATGAACGCGGTGAGCCGCTCGGCCAGCGGCCGCCCGCCTGCCGCCGTCTTGAGCGAGATCGTGAGCATCTCCGCGAGCCGGTCGCACCATTCCAGATGGCGGTCGATCGCGGCGTGGCGCAGCCGCTCGAGCGCGGCGGCCGTGACGTCGGCCGTGACGAACGGATTGCCGTCACGGTCGCCGCCCATCCACGAGCCGAAGGTCAGGAAGGTGGGAATCCGGATCGAGGCGCCGGGGTAGGCGTCGGCCAGGGCCAGCCGCACCGATGCGTAGACCTGCGGCACGGCCTCCCAGATTCGGGGCATCACCGACAGCCCGCGGTCCACCTCGTCGAGCACCGTGGGCCTCGAGGGCCGGAGGAAGTCGCTTTGCCAGAGCACGGCAAGCTCCGCCCGCATCTCGCGTTCGTGCCGCCGGCGCTCCCGGGGCAGCAGATCGGGGCTGTCGAGCGCCTCGAGGCGGTTTCGCATCCGCCGCAGCTTGGCGCGGATGCTGCGTCTCTTCGCCTCGCTCGGGTGGGCGGTGAAGACGAGCTCGACGGCGAGCCGGTCGAGCGCGGCCTGGAGCGCGGTGGCGGACAGGCCCCCCTTCTGAAACTCCGCGATGCCACCGGCCAGCGACTCGGCCAGCGGCACGGGGTCACGGGCCCGTTCGCGCTCCCGGAGCACGCGGACGCGCTGCCGGTCTTCGGCGATGTTGACCAGGTCGAAGAACACGCTGAACGCGCGGGCCACGATCGTGGCCTGTTCCTCGTCGAGCCCGGCGATCCGGGCGTCGAGGGCGGCCTCGGCCGCGTGGTCACCAGCCCGGCGGGCGCGGGCGAGCCCGCGGATCTCCTCGACCAGCGCGAGCGCCTCGGGGCCGGCGAGCGAGCGGATCACGTCGCCCAGCATGTCGCCGAGCAGCCGCACGTCCCGCCGCAGGAGCTCGTCGTCGACCACGGGCAGGTTCCGGGATTGGGCGTGAGGTGGGAGCGAACGCGGG
>JBILOA010000216.1:0-4398 GCA_044374735.1 Pirellulales bacterium
GAAACCAGATGCCGCATCTTGGCGATCCCCTCGAGGGCCGCCGCGCGGGGGTTCGAGACTTCGTGGCGGTGCCGCTGCGAGGCGACGTTGCCGAGGCCCAGGCCGCCGTAGTGGTGGGTGGGGCCAACGAGGCCGTCGAGGTTCAGTTCGACCGCGGGCATGTGATCCTCGCTCACTCGAGGCCGGGCGGGACAGGGGGCGGCGTCACGTGGTCGCGTTCGAGTGAGGCCACGGGGTACCCGCAAGAGTCGATCGCGAAAGATCCGCTCGGGCGGTGGTTGCCGCTCCGACCGATCCCGCCGAAGGGCAGCCGCGCCGAGGCGCCGGTGGTCTGGCGATTCCAGTTGAGGATGCCGGCGCGGACGCGGAGGCGGAAGGCGTCCCACAGCGGCCGCTCGTCGCTGAGAAGTGCCGCGGCCAGGCCGTAGGCGGTGCGGTTGGCCTCGTCGATCGCCGTGTCAAAATCGGGCACGCGGACGAGTTGCAGGAGCGGCCCGAACCATTCGGTGTCTGGCCGGTCGCGAACGGACGTCACGTCGACCAGCCCCGGCGAGAGCAGCGTGGGACTGCCCCGCTGCGGTGTCATCCGTCTCAGCGCGACGCCGCCGCGGGTGACGAGGGATTCCTGGGCCGCGAGCAGGCTCCGGGCCGCCGCCTCGTGGATCACCGGCCCCATGAAGGGCTCGGGCTGGTCATCCGGCAGCCCCACGCTGATCCCGTCGATCTTGGCGAGCAGCCGCTCGATGAACGCTTCGCCGCCGGCCGACTCCGGCACGATCAGCCGCCGCGCGCAGCTGCACCTCTGGCCGGCCGAGAGGAAGGCCGAGAGGATGGTGAGCGTCGCCGCGGCATCGCTGTCGCGGGCGGCATGGACCACGAGCGGGTTGTTGCCGCCGAGTTCGAGGGCGAGCATCTTCCCCGGCTCCTCCACCCACAGCCTCCGCAGGGCCACGCCCGTCTGGTAGCTGCCGGTGAAGAGGATGCCGTCGTGGCCGGGTTGAGCCGCAAGGGCCGCGCCCGTCTCGCGGCCTCCTTGGACCAGGTTCAAGACACCCGGCGGCAGGCCCGCGCGAATCCAGATCTCGACCATCCGCCGCCCGGAGAGCGGCGTGAACTCGCTCGGCTTGAAGACCACCGTGTTGCCCGCGAGCAGGGCCGGCACGATCTGGCCGTGGGGGATGTGGCCGGGAAAGTTGAACGGCCCGAGGACGGCGAGCACGCCATGGGGGCGGTAGCGGATGGCCGCCGCATCGCCGGCGCCCGTGGCGGGCAGTTGGACGAGGCGATCCTGGTGTCGTTCCCGCCATGCGTCGATCGTCGCCGCCACCTTGCCGACCATGCTGGCAAGTTCCTCGCGGACCTCCCAGCGGGGCTTGCCCGTCTCGAGGCTGATAGCCGCGGCGAGTTCGCCACCGCCTGCCTGCAACTCGCGGCCGCACGCCTCGAGGATCGCGATCCGGGCCTCGGGCGGCCGCGCGGCCCAGGCTTCTTGCGCTGACCGCGCCGCGGTCACCGCGGCGGCGACGTCGGCGACCGTGGCCGACGCGCCCGACCAGACGGCCTGCCCGGTGGCGGGGCTGGTCGAGCCGAAGGTGGGGCCGCTCCCCACAATCCACTTGCCCGCGATCATCAGGTCGCCGGCCATCGCTTGGGTCATGGGTGCCCCCGCAGGAGGCCGAACCGCACGGTGTCGCCCACGTGGATGCCCAGCGCCGTGGCGGCCTCACGCGGCAACGCCACGCCGCCGTCGGGGAACCGGGTGACCGACGTCCGGCAGGCTCGAAAGGCAAGGCCGCAGGTGCCGACCAGGTGATCGCCTGGGGCCGCCGGCTGGTCGGTGATGGCCGCCACCGCGTCCGTGAGGCTCTCGCGCACGAGCCGGAGCGAGTCCCGCGGACAGCCCACGATCGGACCGGCCTCGAAGATGTCGACCATGCCGGTGTTCCCGAACCCTTCCTCCCGCAGGATGGCCAAGGCCGGTTCCGTCTCGGGATGCACCCGGCCGATCACCGCCTGAGCCGCCGGCGGCAGGAGCGGAAGAGAGATCGGGTGCGTGGGCATCAGGTCGGCGATAAACCGCTTGTTCAACAGACTCAGATAGTCGGCTTTGGGGTAGTCGATCTCGAAGAAGTGGCGGCCGACGGCATCCCAGAACTCGCTTCGCCCGGAGTCATCGAGCACGCCGCGCATCTCGGCGATCACCCGCTCGTCGAAGCTCCAGGGATGCTCCGCGATGAACAGGAACCGGGCCAGCGACAGGAGCCGGCCGAGCCCACGGCCGCGGAGCTCGGGGTGGAGAAACATGCTCACGATCTCGCACGGGCCGTCGTGCACCTTCTCGAGGTGGAGCGTCCGGATTTCCTTGCGGATGCCGAGCATCTTCGACTCGTGCACGCTGGTCTCGATCCGGTAGGCGTAGAACGGCTCGAAGCCGCCGACTTTCGAGATGATGCCGGCGGTGCCGAGCACCCGGCCCGTGGAGGTGTCCTCAAGGACGAACAGGTAGGCTTCGCCCCGCGGCCGCTGGTCGGCGAGCCGGCGAAATGCGTCCTCGGAGTCGCGGATCCGACCGGCGAGCCAGTCGGCGTCTTTGGGGAGCGTGGTGAGGCCGAACGACGTCTGCTCCGCGAGCCCGAGCAGGGCATCGAGATCGCTCGTCTGAACGGGGCGAATCACGAACATGGCAGCCCCCGTTCGGCAAGGTCGGCGAGCACCAGCGCTGTGAGCTTCGCCCGCTCCGCGAGGCTCTCCACGATCAGATACTCGTCGGGGGAGTGGATGCCGCCGCCGCGGACGCCGAGCGTGTCGATCGTGGGCAGACCGGCGGCTGCGAGCTTGTTGCCGTCGCAAACGCCGCCGGTGGGCTGCGCTTCAAGCGCGAGGCCGAGCGTGCGGCCGCAGGCCGCGATCCGCTGCAGCAATGCCTGGGCTGGCCCGTCGAGCGGCTTGGGCGGGCAGTGAAACGCCCCGTGGAGCGTGGCGGAGAGTCCGTCGCCGCGACCCGCTTCCGCCACGAGTTCCAGAAGTTGCCGTCTTGCCCATTCGGCATCGGCTTCCGTCGTTACCCTCAGGTTGAGCCGCAGCACCGCGAGGTCAGGGACAATATTGAAACCCTCGCCGCCGTGAAGGGCCGCCACGTTGACGGTCACGTCGCGACCGGCGGCGTTGAGCGCATCACACGCCGTCGCGAGGCGGGCGGCCGCGGCGACGGCATTGCGGCCCTCGGCAAAGTGGCGACCGGCGTGGGCTGCCCGGCCGCGAACGACGACGGTGAAGTTGCCCGACCCCTTGCGAGCGCCGGCGAGCGTTCCGGACTCGTCGAGGGCGGGCTCGAACAGCAAGCCCACGTCGTGGCAGGCGGCCGCGTCGGCGAGCGATCGTGCCGAGCCGGGCGAGCCGAGCTCTTCGTCGGCGTTGACGAAGACTTCCCAGCGGAGCCGGTCGATTCGCCCGAATCGCGTGAACGCCTCGAGGGCCACGAGCATCACGGCGAGGCCCCCCTTGGCGTCGGTCACGCCCGGGCCGCGGAGCATGCGGCCATCGCCGGCCAACTCAACCCGCGGCGGCTCGGGGCCAGGCGGATACACGGTATCCATGTGGATGCCGAGGAGCACGCGGGGCGAGTCGGCCGGGCCGTCACCGCCCCGAACGCGAACCGCATCACCGAGCGGCGTGGTCGTCTCGCAGCCATTGTCGGCGATCGCCGATCGCATGCCGCCCGGAAGCCGTTCGACCGGCCCCAGCACGCCGAAGGCGTCGCTCACGGCCCGATGCATCTTCGCGAGCCCGACCGGATCAAGGCTCCACGAGCTGATCCCCGCCCAGGCGCGCACGGTCTCCAGCATCCGGCCCTGCTGCCGGTCGATCCACGCGAGCATCTCCGCCTGCCGGCCCGACATCTGGTGATCCTTGCCACGGTCACGCGACTCTCAGGCGCACAATTGTACGCCCCAGGCAGGTGTCGCATCCGAATCCAAGGATGGTCCGCGAGCCAGAGTCACCTCTCCGGCACGACCACCACCCGCATGTCCGTCAGCCGGCGATACAGCTGGAGCTGGTCCTTGAGCAGCCAGCCGTCGAAGCCGAGCCGCTCGATCGGCACCCAGAGCGAGACCCAGCCGGCGATCACGAGTGCCTCGCCCACGATGTCGATGACGAGACTCTCGGGATAGAGCCGGCCCAGAATCGAGTGGAGGGTGAGCAGCACGGCCATCAGGGTCAGGCCGATGCTGAGCCACCGGATCATCCGGATCTTGTTGCGGCGGTGTTTTCGTTCCAGGAGCCCAGCCTCGTAGGTGAAGTAGTTGCGGATGGCGGCCTGCGTGTCGGCCTCCGTGGCTTCTGGATCCGCTTCGGCCGGCGCGCTGATCCGCAGTTCGAGCGGGGCTCGCGGCGGGG
>JBILOA010000218.1:0-4390 GCA_044374735.1 Pirellulales bacterium
GGGCCTGTGGACGCGCGGAACACCGGCGCCCACCGACACGGATGCGGCCGCACGGTCGCTGGTGGGCAGCCGGCCGGCCGTGGCCATCGTGGCGGAGCCGACCGGGCTCGATCTCGTCGTGGCCCACAAGGGCTCGCTCAAGTGGCGGATTCGGGTGCATGGCCGGGCCTGTCACGGCGCCTTTCCCGAGCAGGGCGCCAACGCGCTCTACGCCGCGGCCCGGGCGGCCCTGGCGATCGAAGGCCTCGCGGGCGAGTTGCTCGCCCGCCACCCCGACCATGCCTGCGGCCCTCCCACGCTCAGCCTTGGCACGCTCCACGGTGGGACGGGCGTCAACCTCGTGCCGGATCTCGCGGTGCTCGAAGTGGAGCGGCGGCTCCTGCCCGAGGAGTCGGCCGCGGTGGCCCGGGCCGAGGTGATCGAGCGGGTGGCCGCCGCCTGCCCGGGCGTGCGGATCGAACACGAAGAGCCGTTCAACGACGCCTTCGGTTTGGCCGACGGCACGGCCGACCCGGGGGCGACGCCCTGGGTCGAGGCCCTGGGTCGACGGGCGGCCGCGGCCGGCGCGGGCCGGCGAGTCGCGGCCCGGTATGGAACCAACGCGGGCGTCTACGCCGCCGCCGGCGTGCCGAGCGTGGTCTTCGGCCCCGGCTCCATCGCGCAGGCCCACACCGCCGACGAGTGGATCGACCTCGGCCAGCTCGCCGACGCCGCGGCGGTGCTCGCGGCGGTCGTGGCGCCGGTGTGACCGCGGCCGCGAGGCTGGTACAACATCGCCACCTCGGCGACCCGGACGGGTCGCCGCCGGCTCGATCGTCCGAGACAGGAGCGTGCAGACACCATGGCAGGCAGGATCGCGGTGAAGGGCCCGGTCGTCGAACTCGACGGCGACGAGATGACGCGGATCATCTGGCAGTTCATCAAGGATCGACTGATCCTTCCTTACCTCGAGGTCGATCTCCGCTACTACGACCTCTCGGTCCAGAATCGCGACGCCACCGACGACCGGGTGACCGTCGACGCCGCCGAGGCGATCAAGGCCTGTGGCGTGGGCGTCAAGTGCGCGACGATCACCCCGGACGAGGCCCGGGTGAAGGAGTTCGGCCTGAAAAGCATGTGGAAGAGCCCCAACGGCACGATCCGCAACATCCTCGGCGGCGTGATCTTCCGCGAGCCGATCATCATCTCCAACATCCCGCGGCTCGTGCCCGGCTGGACCAAGCCGATCGTGGTGGGCCGCCATGCCTTCGGCGACCAGTATCGCGCCACCGACACCCGGATCCCGGGCAAGGGCACGCTCACGCTGACCTTCACCCCCGCCGACGGCTCCAAGCCGATGGAGTTCAAGGTCTACGACTTCCCTGGCCCGGGCGTGGCCCTGGCGATGTACAACCTCGACGACTCGATCCGTGAGTTCGCCCAGGCGAGCTTTCGCTACGGCCTAGCCCGCAACTTCCCCGTCTACCTCTCGACGAAGAACACGATCCTCAAGGCCTACGACGGCCGGTTCAAGGACCTCTTCCAGGAGGTCTTCGATCGGGAGTTCAAGGCGGAGTTCGCGGCCAGGGGCCTGACCTACGAGCACCGCCTGATCGACGACATGGTGGCCAGCGCCCTCAAGTGGGACGGGGGCTACGTCTGGGCCTGCAAGAACTACGACGGCGACGTGCAGAGCGACATCGTGGCCCAGGGCTTCGGCTCCTTGGGGCTGATGACGAGCGTGCTCATGACGCCCGACGGCAAGACGGTGGAAGCCGAGGCGGCCCATGGCACGGTGACCCGCCACTACCGCCAGCACCAGCAGGGCAAGGCGACCTCTACCAACCCGATCGCCTCGATCTTCGCCTGGACCCGCGGCCTGGCCCACCGGGGCAAGCTCGACGGCACGCCGGAGGTGACCCGGTTCGCGGAGACGCTCGAGCGGGTCTGCATCGAGACGGTGGAAGCCGGCAAGATGACGAAGGACCTCGCGATCCTGATCGGCCCGCAGCAGGGCTGGCTGACGACCGAGGACTTCCTGGCCGCCATCGACTCAGGCCTCGCGCGCGCCATGTGACGATGCTCCAGCAGCGGAGGATGCGTACGCAGCGTCGTCGGTGACGCGGCTCGGGGTGGCCCATGCCATCTCGCCGGACGCTCCCTGCGCGACCAATCCGCCTGCGGCGGATCGGTGCCCGCCTGCCCTCCGGTCGCTCGGAGAAAACCTCGCTCCGCAATCCTTGCTGCGCTCGGTTTTCTACGCCGCTCGATTGGCATGAGCGACCCCTCGCGGCCAATCGTGGGCAGGGGACTGCCCCCCTTTCGGCCCCCGATTCGTCTAAACGACCGTCGCGCGCCACATCCGCGCACGAGCACGGCCGCCCGGAGGTGCGGCCGCCGGCCGGAGGGCCGGCAGGGCGGCAGGGGGCATGGATGCCCCTGCCGCCGTGAAGCGAGCGCATCCGCCGGCCGCCGCCCCGCGGCGGCCCTGCGAGCCCGGAGGTGCGAGCAGCCCGCGAGGCGAGGGGCACTTCAGCTGCCCCTCCGCCTCGCCAAGGCTTCGCGGGCCATGGATGGCCGCGAAGCCGTGAAGTCAGAACACGTCCAAGTTGAAGTGGTGGCCTTGGTGATACCGCCGGCTCTTGGGGTAGTAGTTCTGCCACGCCCGGTTGTAGACCGGGACCCGCATTTCCTGCGGATAGCGGTGATAGAGGTCGTTGGCCGACTGCATGTATCCGTCGGCGTAGAAGTTCTGGGCGTACCACACGTAGGGATAGTGGTAGAGCCGGTTCCAATCGTGGGTGTTGTAGGACTGCCCCCACTGGTAGCCGTAGGCCTGCTGGCCCGGTGACGGCGGCTGGGCGGCGGCGTCGCGGGAGACCGCGAGCAGGGCCAGAGCCAGCGCGGCCCCGGCGGCGAACAGATGCCGAGTCATGAGAATCCCCCCCGGGAAAAACCGATCCACAGGGGATATCGGCCCACCGCACGACCGTCCTTGACGGAAAAACCGTCAGGGTCGCATCGGTCGGATCACCGCCCGGCGGGCTGGCGGCCCTCGGCCAGTTCCCGATCCCACTCCTCGATCAGCGGCCAGTGGGGGGCACAGGTGCCGAAATCGGCCAGCGACAGGTAGCCCTTGAGCCGGTCGAGCGTGGACTCGAGGAGCCGGTCGTCCTTGGCGAAGATCGGTCCGTGGCTCGGGAGCAACCAGGCCACGTCGCTGGCGGCGATCCGCTCCAGCGAGCGGATGAAGGCGGGAATGTCGCTGCCGTGGTGCGCGTCGATCGCTCCCACGGAGCCGTCGCGGTAGATGTTGTCGCCGGAGAACAGGAGGTCGCCCATTCGGAAGGCGAGTTGGCTGTCGGTGTGGCCGGGCGTGTGCCAGACCTCGAGCCGCCGGCCGCCGATCTCCACCACGTCGCCGTCCTCGATCGTGCGATCGACCGTGACCGTCGGCATCGGCATGTGGACGTTTTGAGCGGCGATCTCCGCGAAGGTCTTGATCCGGTCGCCCTTCTCGAGCGGCTCCACGGCCAGCGGGTGCGAGAGCACCGGCGCCTTGAGGATCGCCTTCGCCTTCGCCAGACCCTGGATGTGGTCCACGTCGGCGTGGGTGGCGATCAACGCCCGGCATTGGGCGAAGGGGAAATCGAGTTGCCGGATCAGCTCCACGATCTCGTCGACGTTCTCCTCGAACCCGATGTCGATCAGGGCCCAGTTCCGGTCGTCGTAGACGAGATAGACGTTGCAGCCGATGCGCCACCCGGCCTGGTGGTTCATTTCGATCACGCCGGGAAAGAGGGGCCGCCGTTCGAGCATCGGAAGGGGAGGGATCCGGGGCGGATTTGCGGGAACAACCGCGGGAAACCAGACTACGCAGGTCGCGGATCGCCGGCTTGACCGAACGATCGGCCGCGACCTGCGAACAGATTATAGCGGTGACGATCGGACGGCAATCGGCGGGCCGCTCGGGGCGGCCGCCTTCGGAGGAACGAGCGGCGTGCAGCCAGCGAACGACGAGCGACCTTCGGAGACGTCGTTGGCCGCCTGGGCCGGCGGTATCGCCGAGGCCTGCGATCTCGTGGCCGCGCTCGAGCCGCTGGCGGCCGAACTCGGGCTCCCGGACGCCGCCGGCGCCGACTGGCATGGGGCCCTGTTCGGCAAGCTCCGGCCCCAGGTCTCCCGCGAGCCCCTGCTCGTGGCGGCCGTCTGCGGAGGCACGAACACCGGCAAGAGCCTGATCACCAACGCGCTGGTCGGCGCGGAGATCAGCCGCTCGCTGCCCGAAGCCGCCCGCACGCTCCACCCGGTGGCGAGCCTGCCCCGCGGGCTCGCGGCCCGGATCGACCTGGCGAACCTGTTCCCGGGCTTCGAGCCGGTCGCCTGGCGGAGCGAAGCGGACGCGCTCGAC
>JBILOA010000220.1:0-4384 GCA_044374735.1 Pirellulales bacterium
GAGGCCGGCGCCGGGTTCGCGGTGGTCGCCGACGAGGTGCGGTCGCTGGCCCAGCGCAGCGCCGCGGCCGCCAAGGAGACGGCCGACAAGATCGAGGCGGCGATCATCAACAGCAGGCGTGGGTCGACGAGCTGCGAGAAGGTGGGCGAGTCGCTGGCGGAGATCGTGCAGAAGGTCGCGGCGGCCGACGGCCTCGTGGCGGAGATCGCCACCGCGGCCAAGGAGCAGTCGCAGGGCATCCAGCAGGTGGGCGTGGCGATGACCCAGATGGACAAGGTCACGCAGGGCAACGCCGCCAGCGCCCAGCAAAGCGCGAGCGCCGCCGAGGAACTCAACAACCAGGCCCACCACATGCAGGAAAACGTCCGGGCCCTCCGGGCGCTCGTGATCCGGAGCCGCCGAACCGCCGGGGCCGCCGTTCCGGCCCCGCTCGCCGCCCCACGCACGCCGGCGTTGCCGGCCGCTGCGCCGCGGCGGCTGCCCGCCCCCCGCCGCACGCCGCCGCGGATCGAGATGCCCGGCGACACCACCTCGCCGGATCAGGAGGATCGGCACTTCGCCAACTTCTGAGGTGGCCGGCCGACCGGCGCCCGGGGAGTGGGAGTTCGCAACCACCATGGAGTTTCCCACCGACGCCCCGCTCACGGCGCAGGCCTACGAGTTCATCGCCCAGCTCGTCTACGAGCGGAGCCGGATCCGGCTCGGCTTCGACAAGCAATCGCTGGTGTCGGGCCGGCTGGGGCAGCGGTTGCGCACGCTGGGCATGAAGGACTACGGTCAGTACTGCGGCTTGCTGCAGTCGGCCGCAGGCGAAGACGAGATCTGCGAGTTGATCGACCTGATTTCGACCAACCACACGCATTTCTTCCGCGAGCCGGCCCACTTCGACATCCTCGAGCGGCAGGTCCTGCCGGCCCTCTGCGGACGGTCCGGGCTCGGCCTGCGGCCGCTGCGGGTCTGGTCGGCCGCGGCGTCGTCCGGCGAGGAGGTCTATTCGCTGGCGATCGTGCTGGCCGAGTTTGCCCGGTTGCGGCAACCCTGTGCCTGGCAGATCGATGCCTCTGACATCTCCAATCGGATGCTGGACTGTTGCCGACGCGGCATCTACCCGTCGGACAAGGTCGAGCTCCCGTCGCAGGCGTTGCTGGAGCGGTATTTCCAGCGTGGGTTCGGCGAGCGGGAGGGATATTACCGCGTCAAGGCCGAGCTGCGACGCAGCGTGGCCGTGCAGCACATCAATCTCTTCCAGCCGCACTATCCGTTGCCCAAGGGGCTGGACGTGATCTTCTGCCGAAACGTGATGATTTATTTCGACGCTCCCTCCCGCGAGCAGCTGGTCAACCGACTCACCGAGCAGCTCGCCCCGGGCGGGTACCTGTTCGTGGGTCATTCCGAGAGCCTGATCGGCATCCGTCACTCGCTGCGGGCCGTGTGGCCGAGCGTCTATTGCCGATCGTGAGTTTCACCATGCCCCTCAAACCCGACCAACCGCCCGGCCCGCGCCGGATTCGCGTCCTCGTGGTCGATGATTCGGCCCTCGTGCGCCGGGCACTCACCGATGCGCTGGCCCAGGATCCGGAAATCGAGGTCGTCGGCTCGGCCTGCGATCCCTACGTGGCCCGCGAGAAGATTCTCCGCCTCGATCCCGACGTGCTCACGCTCGACATGGAAATGCCGCGCATGGACGGGCTGACCTTCCTGCGCATCCTGATGGCGCAGCATCCGCTGCCGGTGGTCGTGGTCAGTTCGCTGACGCAGGCCGGCTCGCAACTGGCACTCGATGCCATGGACGCCGGCGCGGTGGACGTGCTGGCCAAACCGGGCGGCAGCACGACGGTGGGCGACCTGGCCGACAAACTGGCCTTTCACGTCAAGGCGGCGGCGGCCTCGACCCGCTTCCGGCGCAGGCGCACGGTTCCGGCGGCCGGAGCTGACACCGCTGGCCCCGGGTCGCCTTCACCGGCCGTCGCGCCGAGCCCGGTCGCAGCGCATCCGCCGAGCGTCGCCCTCCGGCACCTGCAAGGATGGATCGATCCCCGTCAGTTGATCGTGATCGGTTCGTCCACGGGAGGCGTCGAGGCCTTGCGCACGGTGCTGCCACGGTTGCCCGAGACCTCGCCCCCCGTGGTCGTCGTGCAGCACATCTCCCCCTACTTCTCCAAGGTGGTGGCGGAGCGGCTCGATACGATCTGCGCGATGAAGGTGGTCGAGGCACAGGACGGAATGGCCCTCGAGCGCGGGATGTGCGCGATCGCCCCGGGAGACCGCCATCTGGCCGTCACCTGGCAGGGCGATGGCTATCGCACCCGGCTCTTGCACAGCCCTCCCATCCACCACTGCCGGCCGTCGGTCGACGTGCTGTTTCGCTCGGCCGCCGAGATCGCCGGGAAGCGGGTGGTGGCGGCGCTGCTCACGGGCATGGGCAGCGACGGCGCCCTCGGCATGCAGGCGATCCGCAAGGCGGGCGGATTCAACATCGCCGAGGATGAGCAGACCTGCGTCGTCTACGGCATGCCCAGAGCGGCCATCAATCTGGGCGTGGTGGACAAGGTGGTGCCGTTGCCCAGGGTCGCCGACGCCATCCTGGATGCCCTCGAACACAAACCGGCCTGATGCTCGACAGGCGAGCACAAGCGTAGGACTCACGCACCCCAGAAACATTGCTTCCCGTATCACGCGGAGCTAGGCTCGACCCGCCCTGCAGGTTCTGCGGGAAGCGCTCGTCCGGCCGGCGCCGCGGCCCTCCCGCACCCCCAGGCTCACCACGGACACCATGAACTCCTCCGCCACCCCCCGTCGGATCGCGATCGGCTTCCTCCTCGTCATCGGCCTCGCGGTGGTGCTCGGCCTGTGGGCCGCTCTCCAGATCCTGCGGATCAACTCCACCGTCGTCCAACTCGCGACCAATTCGGTCCCCTCGGTCGTCACGCTCAACAAGATCATCCAGAGCAGCGCTGACGCCGGCAATGCGGCCACGGACGTGATCCGCGCCCTCGCTTCGGCACGGCAGGCAACGACGGCGGAAGCGGCCTTCGCCTCGGCCAAGCTCAAGGGTGACGCCCTGTGCGCGGAGTATGAGTCACTGCTGTCGGATGCCGAAGACGCTCGGCTGTTCAGCGCTGCCAAGGCCGCGCGCGAGGCGTATCTCACCAGCGTGCTCCAGGCGATGGAGTTGGCCAAGGGAAACAAGCGGGCCGAGGCGGAGGCCTCGATGATCGAGCAGGTGGAGCCGCTGTTCGAGCGAGCGATGCTCGCGTTCAACGAGGATATCGACCACAACATCCAACTCGCGGGCAAGGAGACGGACGTGGCCGCCGGCAAGGTCCGCACCGGTCTGATCACGATGCTGTCGCTGCTGGCCGCGGTGGCCCTGATCGGGGGTCTGATCGGCTGGAGCACGGTTCGCTCCACGCAGGCCGCCCTGGACTCGATCAACGCGGCGATCCAGGCGGGGATCGACAAGACCAACCACGCCCTCGCCGGGATCTCCGACTCCCTGCAGGACGGCGCCGACCACACGGCCTCGAGTGCGCTGCAACTCACGTCCGCCAGCCGCTCGCTGGCCACGGGCTGCAGCGAGCAGGGCGCCTCGGTCACGGAGACCAGCGCGTCGCTGGAGGAGATCTCGGCGAT
The DNA here is from genome assembly GCA_044374735.1 of Pirellulales bacterium. Lineage (GTDB taxonomy): Bacteria > Planctomycetota > Planctomycetia > Pirellulales > UBA1268 > QWPN01. Next base: position 3,634 of record JBILOA010000220.1, read on the forward strand.
GATCCGGGCGACCGCCGACAACGCCTCGAAGGCGAAGGAGTTCGCCAACCAGGCCCGCGTGGCGGCCCAGCTCGGCAGGCAGACCATGACCGAGATGACCGTGGCCATGCAGTCGATCGAGACCTCGAGCCTGGACATCTCCAAGATCGTGAAGAACATCGACGAGATCGCGTTTCAGACGAACATCCTGGCCCTGAATGCCGCCGTGGAGGCGGCCCGGGCGGGCGAGGCCGGGGCCGGGTTCGCGGTCGTGGCCGAAGAGGTGCGGTCGCTCGCCCAGCGGAGCGCCGCCGCCGCCAAGGAGACGGCCGACAAGATCGACGCGGCGATCGCGAGCACGCAACGAGGCTCGAAGAGCTGCGCGAACGTCGGGGAATCGCTGGAGCAGATCGTGGGCAAGGTGACCGAAGCCGACGTGCTGGTTGCGGAAATCGCCTCGGCGGCCAAGGAGCAGGCCCAGGGCATCCGGCAGGTGGGTGTCGCCATGACCCAGATGGACAAGGTGACGCAGGGGAACGCGTCGAGTGCCGAGCAGACCTCCAGTGCGGCGGAGGAGCTCAACAGCCAGGCGAAGCTCCTGCAGGAGAACGTCGAGCAGTTGCGGGCCCTGATCGCCAGCACCTCCCGGTCGGAACCCACTCCGGCGCTGCCCGCCAGGTCGCCGCGGGCCCCGGCCAGGGCCGCGGCGAGCCGTGTGTTCGCGGCCGACGCGCCGTCCAAGGGGGTGGCCGCGGGCCGCGGGCGGGGGCCG
>JBILOA010000219.1:0-4384 GCA_044374735.1 Pirellulales bacterium
CACTCGTGAGGGCGTTGTTGCGGGCGATCTGGTCGAGGATCTTCTCGGCATCCTCGCGGCGGCCGAGCTTGTAGTAAACCCAGGCCAGCGTCGTCAGGGCGTTGACCTGCTGGGGCGAGTTCTCCCGGTAGCGGGCCACGTTGGCCTCGGCCATCTCCACGGCCCGCTGCTGCGACTCCTTCTCTTCGGACTCGATCAGCACCAGGGCCAGCGAGTTGCTGGCGGCGAAGTTGCCCGGCGACTGGAGGTGGGCGTCGTTGAAGTACTTCGCCGCCGTCGGATAGTCGCGGGCCACGCGGGCGATCACACCCCGCACGATCTTGCCGTCGAGGCTCTTGGCATCCTTGGCCAACACCTGCTCGGCGATCGCCTGGGCGGTCTCCAGATCATTCTGGCCGAGGTACCACTGCGCGGCTGCGAGCAGGACGGCGGCATCGTCCGGAGCCGACTTCATCGCGGCCTCGATCCACTTCTTGGCGACGTCCTTCTTGTCGCCTTCGTCGTAGAGTCGGGCGAGGGCCAGCTCCGGCTGGAGGGCGTTGGCGTCGAGCTTGCGGGCCTCCTGGAACTCGGCCAGGGCAGCCTCCTCCTGCTCGAGGCGGAACAGCACGTTACCCAGCCGGAAGTGGGCTCCGGCGTTGTCGGGGTCGAGCGCGATCCAGGCTTCCAGCTGCTTCTGGGCGTCGGCCCACTGCTCCCGCGCCTCGGCCACGGCCGCCGTGCCGGCATGACCGCGGATCTCGAAGTCACGCTTCCGCTTGGGGTTCTCCTCGAAGGTGGACGTGAGCAGCGTGGCCCGTTCGAAGAGCACCGCCGAATCGGTGACCCGCCGATCCTGGAACGCCAGGTCGGCGAGCATCAGATAGGCCTCGGGGTCGGTCGGAAACTTGACGGTGGTCTGCTCGAGCTCGGCCCGGGCGGGCAGCAGCTGGTTCACGTTCAGCCAGAGCATGGCCATCATCACGCCGGCCGGGGGCAGCTTGGCGTTGTTGTTGCGGGCCCGCTCCAGAATCGCGCGGCAGCCATCGATGTCGCGGTCGCCGAAGCGGGTGATCGCGCCGTTGATCTCCTTGTATTGGGCGTCGTCGGAGACCGCCTTGCCCACGAGATTCTTGGCCGTGAGTTGGGCTTGCCCGACACTCGGCCCGCAGAGGAGCCCGGCCAGGAACGCGACCGCGAGCAGGCAGGAACGACGACTTGGCGCGCAAAAGAACATGAGCATGCGACTCCGTAGGAACGACCCGTCCATCCCCGGCACCCCCGGGCACCGATGACTATACTGCGCGTCCGCAGAGGTTTCCATCGCCCCCGCGGCCACAGGATGCCGGGATGATCGGAGGCGCGGTTTTCGAGCGGGAACTGCTGGTCGCCCCGCGGACCAGGGGTTTGTATCTGGCCCGGGCCGTGACCGCGGCCACCCTGCTGGGCATCGTCGCCACCTGCTGGCTGGTGGTGACCGGCTCGCAGGCCGTCGTCACGATCGGCGACACGGCCCGGTTCGGTGCGACGCTCCTGCGAATTCTGGCCCCCGTGCAGCTCGCCCTCGCGGTTCTGGTCTCGGCCCTCGTGGCGGTGCTGGCCGTCAGCCTGGAGAAGGATCGCCGCACCCTCGAACTGCTGCTGATCAGCCGCCTCGGCCGGGGCCAGCTCGTGCTCGGCAAACTCGCCGGCAGCCTCCTCCGGGTGGGCCTGCTGCTCGTCGCCGCGGCCCCCGTGTTCGCGATCGCCGCGCTGTTCGGGGGCGTCACGCCGGCTCAGCTCGGGCGACTGCTGCTGGTCACGGCGGCTGCCGCCGCCACCGCGGCGGCGCTCGGCAACCTGCTGGCCTTCTGGCGCGACACCACCTTCCAGGCGCTGGCGATCACCACGTCGCTGCTCGTCGGCTGGTTGGCCGCGGGCGAAGCTGTGGCGACGCTCGCCGGCCCGGCCTGGGCGGCCCGGGTGTCGCCGGCCCGGGCGGCCCTCGCGGCGCTCACGCCCGCCGGCAGCGGCTCCACGCCCTCCTTCCTCGCGCTCTGCGCGGGCATCGTGGCTGCGGCCTCCGGCGCCGCCATCGCGGGCGTGCGCCGCTGGAACGCCGCGAGCGAGTCGCGGCGCCCCCGCGTGGCCGCCTCCGAATCGCCACGCCGGGAGGTCTGGGCCAATCCCGTGCTCTGGCGCGAGGTCCGCACCCGGGCCCACGGCCGGGCGATGATCCTGGTGCGAATCGCCTGGCTCGCTTTGTTCGCTGCGGCCGTCGCCGGAGTGGTGGCCGCCAGCCGGGCCGACCGCCCCGACCGGCTCGCGGTGGCGGCGGCGATCGTGCCGCTCTGGCTCGCGAGCATCCTGGCAGTCGCCGCCCTGGCCGTGACGAGCGTGACGAGCGAGCGCGACCGGGGAACGCTCGATCTGCTGCTCGTCAGCGACCTCGAGCCGGCGGAGTTCGTGTGGGGGAAGCTGCTCGGCGTGATCGCCGCGGCCCGGGAAATCGCGGTGCTCCCGCTCGCGCTCTGCATCGCCCTCGTGCCGGCGGGCGTCGCCACGCTCGAACAGGGGCTGTTCATGCTCGCCGGGCTCGCGGTGCTCCTGTTTTTCGCGGCGGTGCTCGGGGTGTATGCGGGGCTGTCCCACGCGGCCTCGCGGCAGGCGATCGGGGTGACGCTCGGGATCATCGCCTTCCTGTCCGTCGGCGTGGCGACGGCGATGCGGATCATGGTGGCCTTCGGCGGCAGCTTCGAACTCCAACTCGCGCCGTTCCTGGCGGCGATCGTCGGTGGCGCCGTGGGGTTGTATGCGGCGCTCGCCGCCCGCAATCCTTCGCCGGCCGTCGGCTGGACGGCCGCGCTGCTGCCGGCCCTGACCTTCGTGGCGATCACCGGATTTCTCCAGGGCAGCAGCCTCCAGGTGCTGCTGGTGGTCGTCACGGCGTACGGGTTCGCGACCCTCGCCCTGTTGATCCCCTCGATCACGGCCTTCGACCTGCTCACCGGCCGCAGCGCGGACTGAGCCGGCCGCGACCCGGACTCAGCGGGGAGCGGCCTCCGGCTGACCGGCGATGACCGGTCCCACGTTCGATTCGAGTGCGGCCAGCCGCTGCGCGGCTTCCGCGGGGGCGTCGGCGCTGGCCACCGCCCGGCGGTAACTCTCCACGGCGTCGGCCGGCCGCCCAAGCGCCTCCTGGGCGAGCCCCTCGAGCACGAGCACCTCGGCGGGCGTTTCGGTCGGGCCGTAGGTCTCACCCAGGACCGCCAGGGTCGCCAACGCCCGCTGCGGCCGGTCGAGCCGCCGATACGCCTCGGCGGTGTCGAGCAGGGTCTCGCGATGCTCCGGCGCGAGGGCGAGCGCCCGATGGAAGTCGGCGAGCGCCGGCTCGGACTGGCCGCGGGCCAGGGCCACCCGACCGCTGAGCCGCCAGGCCTCCGCCGAGCGCGGCGCGAGCCGGACCGCCTCGCGGGCGAGTCGATCCGCCTCGTCGAAGAGCCCCAGGTCGAGATACATCCCGCCGCCGGTCACGCACAGCGCGGGATCGGAGGGCGAGAGTTTCAGGGCTTGGGCGATCTGCCCCACGGCCTCCATCTTCAGGCCGCGGCGCCAGAGGACGTCGGCGTAGTGCTTGCGGGCGTCGATGTCGCCGGGACACCGCGCCACCGCCTCCTCGAGCAGGCCCTCCGCGCGGACCAGATCGCTCCGATCGGCCGCCGACAGGCCCTCGTTGCACAGCCGGCGGGCGTCCGCGACCTCCGGCGGCACCGGCCCGCGGCGTTGGACGAGCCTGCACCCCGAACCGGACGACGCGACGAGGATCGCGACGCCGAGCGCCGGCACGACGAAGGGGAACGAGCGGGTCATCGCGGACCGCGGTAGCGCGCGGGGCCGGGAGGGTAGCGACGCGGCTCCACCGCGCACAGGCCCGTCGGCGGGCCGTGGTCTTCTCCCCGCTTGCCGGCACCGCCCAGCTTTCGCGGCGGCCCGAGGCCGCCGTCAGGCCGGGGTTGTCGCTTCCGGCGGCCCCCTCCTACAAGCCCGTTGCGACCGGCATCCTCCGCCGCAGATCCGCCCCCCCGCAGCGTTCACCCGTGCCTCGCCCTTCCCCGCATCCCCTCCTCGCCCTGGCTTGCGGCCTGATCGCCGCTGGCTGCGACGTGCGCGACGAGCAGGCCCGCCCGGGGCCGGCGGCGGCCTGGCTCGAGACGACCGCCATGCGGCTCTCGTCGCCGGCCGCGACGCTGGCCTCCCGCCCCGCGAACCCCGCCATCGAGTGCTGCGACGGCTTCGAGAACGGCTCGCGGCGGGCGTCCGAGGCGGGCCTGCCGCTGCTGCTGGTGTTCCGCGCCCGCTGGTGCCGCTGGAGCGGCGACCTCGTCGACGCCGTCGTCGCCGACGAGCGTCTCGCCAACGCCGGCGG
>JBILOA010000005.1:0-13960 GCA_044374735.1 Pirellulales bacterium
CCAACTGACGAACACCGCCGTCACCGACAGCAGGGCCGAGAGTCCGAACATCCAGAGCGAGAGGCCGTCGAGCCCGAGCGACAGCCGGACGTCGAAGAACCCGCCGGTGAGCCAGGGCACGTCGATCCGGGCGAACGGAATCCCGAGCGAGGCGGTCGGGTCGGCCAGGTAGCGGAGGATCAGCCAGGCGGCGAGGCCGAGCGTGGCCACGGCCGAGACCGCGGCGCTCTGCCGGACGGCGGCCAGGCCGCGGCCTCCCAGCGCCCATGCCACGACCGCGCCGACGAGCGGCGTGATGATCGTGAGCAGCAGGTGGGCCTGGGGGCTGAAGCCGTTCATGGGGGGCAGTCTTGGGGGGCGGTCTCGAGGACGGGATCAGGTGCGGAGCTGCCAAGCGAGCGCGAGCACGACGAGCAGCGTGCCGATGGCTCCGGCCACGGCGTACCGCTGGACGAGGCCCGACTGGAGGCGACGGAGGACCGCTCCCAGGCCGAGGGGTAGGCGGCCCATGCCGTCGACCAGGCCGTCGACCACGAACCGGTCGAACCACGCGGCCACCAGCGCCAGGAACTCGAGCGGCTTGACGACGATCGCGGCGTAGATCTCGTCGAGGAAGAACTTCTGCCCGAACAGCGTTCCCAGGGGCCCGAGGAACCGCTCCATCTGCGGGCCGTCGCTGCGACGGCCGAGGTGGCCGACGGCGGCGAGCACGATCCCGGCGATCGCCGCGAAGGTGCCCTGCAGGGCGAGATCCAGGTGGAAGGCGTGGGGCGTGGCGGTGGCGGCGACGCTCCGCGCGGCCAGCGAGGGCGTGGCCGCGAGGAAGTCGGCCAGGCTGTGGGTGGAGAACAGCCACCAGCCGCTCACGGTCGCGGCCACGGCCAGGATCACGAGCGGGATCGTCATCACGGGCGGCGACTCATGGGCGTGGTGCCCGGCCTCGTCGGGCACCCTCGTCGGCCCGGTGAAGGTCATGAACACCGCGCGGAACGTGTAGAAGGCGGTGAGGAAGGCCGTGAACAGGCTCATCCCGTACAGGATCCGGAAGGTCCCGGCCGAACCGGCGGCGCCGGCCGAGCCCGAACTGGCCGGCGCGTCGGCGGCGCGCAGGCTCACCAGCCGCATGGGCATCTCGGCCGGTGTCGGCAGGATCGCGTGGCTGCCGTGCGGGGCGTCGTGGTGCTCGGCGTGGGCGTCGGGCCAGCCCCGGGAATGCAGCGCGGCGAGGACCTCGTCTTTGCTGAAGAAGCCGGCGAACGGGGCCACGCCCGCCAGGGCCAGCGAGCCGATCAGGAAGGTGGCCGCAGTGATCGGCATCACCCGGCGGAGGCCGCCGAACCGCCGCATGTCGATGACACCCCCCATCGCGTGCATGACAGAGCCTGCGCCGAGGAACAGGAGCGCCTTGAAGAAGGCGTGGGTCACGAGGTGGAAGATCGCCGCCGTGAACCCCAGAAGGGTGCCCGTGCCGAGGCTCGCGAACATGTAGCCGAGCTGGCTGATCGTGGAGTAGGCAAGCACCCGCTTGAGGTCGTTTTGCACGGTGCCGATCAGCGCCGCGACGAGCGCCGTCGTGGCCCCCACGACCGACACGACCGTGAGCGCGGCCGGGCAGGCCATGTAGAGCGGGGCGCAGCGGGCCACGAGGTAGACGCCGGCGGTGACCATCGTGGCCGCGTGGATCAAGGCGCTGGCCGGCGTCGGGCCCTCCATCGCGTCGGGGAGCCAGACGTGCAGCGGCAACTGGGCGCTCTTGCCGCAGGCGGCCAGGAGCAACAGCAGGCAGATCGCCGTGCCGACGGCGCCGGCGACGTAGCCCGACGGGTCGTTCAGCCGCTCCATCCCGAGGATGCCCGGCAGCGGGGAACCGTCGGCGAGCATCGTGTCGTGGAAGTTGAGAGTGCCGTAGGTCATCCAGAGCAGGAACACGGCCACAGCCAGCCCGAAGTCGCCCACGCGGTTGACGAGGAAGGCCTTCTTGGCGGCGGCCGCCGCGGCGGGCTTGCGAAACCAGAAGCCGATCAGGAGATACGAGCAGGCGCCCACCGCCTCCCAGAACACGTACACGAGCAGGAAGTTGCTCGCTGTCACGAGCATCGACATCGAGAACACGAACGCCGCCACGAGCGCGAAGAACCGCGGGTAGCCCGGGTCGTCGTGCATGTAGCCGATCGAGTAGATGGCCACGAGCAGGCCCACGCAGGTGATCACGGCGAGCATCACGGCCGTGAGCGGGTCGAGCCGGAGGTCGATGCCGATCGAGAAGGGCAACGCCGCGGGGCGGCCGGCGGCCTTGGCGGCGAGGTCGTCGCCCACGTCGATCGCGGCCGAGCCGGCCGGAGGCGTGTAGGCGTCGGGGATGCTCGCCCATTGCCAGAGCGTCTGCACCTCCGCCACGGAGCCCGTCGTGACCGTGCCGTGAGCGTCCTTTTCAACCAGGAACACCTCACGGCCGAGGCCCACGAGCAGCGTCACGGCGGCGACGGCCGCGGCCGCGATCGAGAGGATCGCGGGCCAGTGGGCCCGGGGGCCGAGCAGGCGACCGAGGGCGACGGTCAGCAGCGCCCCCACGAGCGGCAGGGCCGGCACGAGGACGAGCAGTGTGGAGGAGTCGAGGTCAGGCATGATGCGGGGTGCGCGGCGGTCGGCCGGTCAGACGTGCTCGCGTTCGAGGGCGGCGTCGGGATCGTGTTCGGGCTCGACGCCCGCCGGCGTGAGTCGGGGGAAGACCAGCGCCGCGGCGTCGCTGGCGGGGAGTTCGCGATCGACCACCCGGGGCAGGACCGACTCGCGGAGCGACTGCCAGGCGGCGGCGTCGAGCCGGCCGGTGCGGGCGAAGGCCTGGAGCACGAAGACCAGCGCCACCGCCGCCTCGCAGGCCGCCACCGTGAGCACGAAGATCACGAGCACGTGGCCGCCCCAGTCGCCGTGATGCCGGCTCCAGGAGACGAGCGACACGGACACGCCCTGGAGCATGAGTTCCGCCGAGAGGAACATCACGATCAGGTTGCGGCGGGCGAGGATGCCGACCAGGCCGAGCGCGAACAGCATCGCGCCCACGACCAGGCCATTGAGGACGAGCGGGGAGGGGGTCATGCGCCGGCCCTCCAGGCGGCCGCATCGGCGGCCTCATCGGGCGGTGTCCGCGACACGATCGCGATCGAGCCGATCAGGGCCACGAGCAGCAGCACGCCCGCGGCCTCGACGGCCAGCAAATGCCGGCCGAAGAGCTCGCCCCCGAGGCGGGCCACGTGGTTCTCGGCCAGCGGATCACGGCCGGCCGAGTCGGCGGGCGGCTCGGGAGCGACCGGGGTCGGCGGCGTGCCGCCGGCGAGGGCCGCGGCCCGGCTGGGCACCGCACAGCACTCGCCCGGCCCGGCCGAGAGCCGGCCGATGAAGAGCGTGAGCAGGCCGAGCAGCACCGCGCCGGCCACCGCCGAGAGCAGCGGCTCATTCGAGACGCGGTCGTAGGAGGCCATGCCGGTGGGCTGCGCGAGCATCAGCACGAACAGGAACATCACGAGGATCGCCCCGGCGTAGACCACGATCGTGGCCACGCCCAGAAACTGCGCGCCGAGCACGAGCAAGACACCCGCCACGCCCGCCAGCGCCAGCGCGAACCAGATCGCCGAGTAGACGGGCGACCGGGTCACGACCGTCGCCGCCCCGCCGATCACGGCCACGAGCGCCACGATCAGGAACACCGCCTCCTCCCCCACGCCGCCGAGCCGCCGGCCAGTGGCCACGAACAGCGCCAGTGCCACCGCCCCGAGCAGCATTCCGAATCGCCGGGACGCCCGCTCGCGCAGGCCGCCCTCACCTCGCGGCAGCAGCAGCCAGAGGCTCGCCGCGGCGCAGCCCACGGCCACCGCCAGGAGCGATCCGGTGCTGGAGAGGCCGCCGTCGGGGGTCACAGCGTGCCTCCCAGGGCGGCCGACTTCATCGGCTCGGCGTCCTTGGTCTGGTCGTAGACGCTCAGGAGCTTCTCCTTGTCGAAGATCATCTCCTCGCGGCTCTTCCCGGTGAGGTCCAGGAGGCTCGTGAGTTCGATCGCGTCGACCGGGCAGGCCTCCTCGCACATGCCGCAGAAGATGCACCGCAACTCGTCGATCTGGAAGGCCTCGGGGTATTTCTCGCGGTCGGGCCAGGGACTCTCGGTGGCCACGATGTCGATGCAGTGGGCCGGGCAGGCGGTGGCGCAGAGGAAGCAGGCCACGCACTTGACGCGGCCCTCCTGGTCACGATTGAGCCGGTGGACGCCCCGGTAAATCAGCGGATTGCCCACCGTGGGCCGCTGCTCGGGGAAGCTGACGGTCACCTTCGGGCTGACGAGGTGTCGGGCGGTCGTGGCGAGCCCTTGGAGGAACAGCGGCAGGTAGAGCCGCTCGGCCAGGCCAAGCGGCTTCTCCTCGAGCCAGGTGATCGACGGATCGGTCGGCTTCATCGCGGGTCAGACCTCCACCAGTTCGTGCTCGACGTCGAGCGGGCCGGGGCTGCGGATCGGGGTGTTGTCGGTGCCCGAGGGTGTGAGCAGGCCGGCGGCGATCCAGCCGATGAAGAACACGCCCCAGGGGATGAGCACGGCCACCCAGCCGGCGGGGCCGGCCCCGAGGGCTTCGACGAGCTGCGGTCGAAACTCCTCGACCGCGGCCACGGTCACGAGGTTCGCCAGACCCAGGGGCAGCATCACCTTCCAGGCCAGGTTCATCAGTTGGTCGAACCGGAACCGCGGCCAGCTCCAGCGGACGAGCATGAAGAACAGGATCACACCGAAGATCTTTCCGCTCAAGACGAGGAACCGCAGCAACGCGCCCAGCCAGGTCACCTCCTGGCCCGAGCCGGTCACGCCCCAGAGGTGCCAGCCTCCCAGAAACATGATCACGATCAAAAACGCCGCCGTGACCATGTGGAGAAACTCGGAGACGAGAAACAACAGCAGTTTGATCCCCGAGTATTCGGTGTGGTAGCCACCCACGAGCTCCTGCTCGGCCTCGGGCAGGTCGAAGGGCAGCCGGGCCGCCTCGGCGAAGGCCGCCACGAGGAACACGATGAAACCCAGCGGCTGGGCGAAGGCGTACCAGATGCCGGTCTCGGCCTGGGCATTCATGATGGCGTCGAGCTTGAGCGAGCCGGCCGCCAGCACGACGCCCAGCAGGCCGAGACCGAGTGGAATCTCGTAGGCCACGAGTTGCGCGCTCGAGCGCAGGCCGCCCAGAAAGCCGTACTTGTTGTTGCTCGCCCAGCCGCCGAGCAAGACGCCGTAGACCGCGATGCTCGAAAGGGCGAACACCCAGAGCACGCCCACGTCGAGGGCGGGGGCCACGAGGAAGGGGATCGGATCAGGGAGGCCCGGAATGCCCAGCGGGGGCAGCACGCTGCCGAACGGGATCGCCGCGAAGATCGCCAGCGACGCCGCCAGCAGCACCAGCGGCGCGGCGGCATAGAGCACCTTGTCGACGTGCCTGGGCGTGAAGTCCTCCTTGAGGATGATCTTGAGCCCGTCGGCCAGTGGCTGACCCAGGCCGAAGAGGCGGATCTTCGTGAGCGGAATGCCCACGCGGTTGGGACCCTTGCGGTCCTGCACCCAGGCGGCCATCCACCGCTCCACGAGCACGAGGTAGGCCGCGGCCGTCATCAGCCCGCCGATCAGGAGCCCGATCTTGGCCAGGGCCGCGATCGTGGTGGGGGAGGGGAGAAACTCGCTCATGCTCGTGGCCTCACGGTCATGCCAGCGCCCTCACGCGGAGGTCGACGCCGGTCGGTGGCACGTCGGCGGCGAGTGCGGCGAAGGCGGCCGACTGGCCGGCCGCCTCACGGCGGATCGCGGCGGCGTCGTACAGCCCGCGGCGGCCGAGCATGTTCCAGAACAGCCGTCCCTCCGGCCAGACGCCGGCCGGGGGCCGGATGGCCTGGCGGAAGCTCTGGGCATGGTGGGCCACGTTCACCCAGGTGCCCGACCGCTCGGCGAAGCCCGCGGCCGGCAGTCGCCAGGTGGCGTGGGCCGAGAGCGGCGAGTCGAACAGATCCTGCACGACCAGGCACGACAGGCCGGCGAAGGCCGCCGCCTGGGCCTCGTCGATCCAGGCCGAGGGATAGCCCGCCGTGATCCAGGCTGCGTCGGCATGCCCGGCACCCACGTGGGAGAGCAAGTCGTGCCAGTTTCTGCCGCCGGCGCCGAAGGCGGCCAGCACCTCCTCGACGCCCTTGCGGTTGGGGCATTTCTCGGCGCGGATCGTGAACCCGCCGGGGAAGGTCTCGTCGGCGCCCGTGACCGGCACGTGGCCGAGGGCCAGGAAGGCGTTCGCGTCGATCGCCCGGGCGACCGCGCAGAGCATCCAGGCCTCTTCGACCGTGAGCATCGGGGAGACGGCCACGGCCAGCCGGCCGGCCTTCCCGAGGTCGGCCTTGATCCCGGTCACCACGTCGGCCCACTCCACGGCCTGGAAGGCCGGGGCCGACGAGCCGTTGCCGCCGGCCGCGGCGCGGCGGCCGGCTTCCAGGATCCGGGCGGAGTCGTGCAGGTGGTGCCAGCCGTAGCGGCCCTCGTCGCAGATCCACCACGTGTTGACGTGGGGATTCTCGCGGGGCTTGAGCCGGTACACCGTGTCCTGGTTGTGCTCGGTATGGATCGAGCAGCCCGCCGAGCAGCCGCCGCAGACGTTGGACTCGCGCTTCAGGAACCAGACCCGCTGCTGGTAGAGGAAATCCTTGTCGCCGAGCGCGCCGACCGGGCAGAGGTCGACGACGTTGCCGGCGAGCTTGTTGTCGAGCGGGAAGCCGGGGAAGACGTCGATCTCCTCCTTCGCCCCCCGTGACGTCACCATCAGCTCGCCGGTGCCGGAGACCTCGCGGGTGAACCGCACGCAGCGGGTGCACATGATGCAGCGATCGACGAACAGGCTGATCGTGGGGCCGACGTCCCGCTTGCGGCTGGTGAAGGCGTGGATGTCGGCCCGCCGCTCGGGCTGGCCATGCTCGAAGTGGTAGTCCTGCAGCAGGCACTCGCCCGCCTTGTCGCAGATCGGGCAGTCGATCGGATGGTCGATGAGCAGCGCCTCCTCGACGCGGGCGCGGCTCTCCTTGACCTTCTCGCTCTCAGTCACGATCACCGTGCCGTCCTTGACGGGCGTCTGGCAGCCCGGCACGAGCTTGGGCACCATCGTGACCTTGCCGGTGGCCGCGTCCCGCTGGCCGGTCTCGATCAGGCACATCCGGCAGCTGGCCACCACCGAGAGGCCCGGATGCCAGCAGTAATGCGGGATCTCCTTGCCGGCCCGCCGCGCGGCCTCGATGCAGTTGAGCCGCTCGTCGGCCCCGATCTCGACTTCCTGTCCGTCGACGATGACGACCGCCATCAATGCGCTCCCACGATCTGGAGGGCGGGCACGGGGTCGGTGACCATCCAGCCCGAAGGATTGGTCCGCTTGATGTGGTCCTCGAACTCGCCACGGAACTTGGTGATCGCGTTCTTGATCGGCCAGGCGGCGCCGTCGGCCAGGCCGCAGATCGTGGATCCGGGCATCATGCCCATCGTGTTGCCGAGTTCGAGCAGCAGGTCGAGATCCTTGAGCCGCCCCTTGCCGGCCCGGATCCGTTCGAGCATTCGCAGGCTCCAGCTCGTGCCTTCGCGGCAGGGGGTGCACTGGCCGCACGACTCGTGGGCGAAGAATCGGCAGGAGTTGTGCAGGAAGTCGACGATGCTCGTCTGCTCGTCGATCACGACGACCGCCGCGGTGCCCAGGCCCAGGCAGCCCACCCGGCCCGGCCCGGCGAAGTCGAGCGGCGTGTCGAACTCCGCCTCGGTCATGAGGCCCATCGAGATCCCGCCGGGGATCGCGGCCTTGGCCTTGCGGCCCTTCCAGACGCCCCCGCCGAAGTGGTCGACGAGTTCGCGGAGCGTGATCCCCAGCGGCGCCTCGTAGCAGCCCGGCTTCTCGACGTGGCCCGAGAGGCAGTAGAGCTTGGGGCCGTAGGAGCCGGGATCGCGGGGATTGTTCGGGTCGGCCGGCACGCCGATCGACTTGAACCACTCCACGCCGCGGCGGGCGATCTGGGCCACGCAGGCCATCGTCTCGATGTTGTTGACCACCGTCGGCTTGCGGAACACGCCCTCGATCGCCGGGAACGGCGGCTTGATCCGCGGCCAGGCCCGCTTGCCCTCGAGGCTCTCGATCAGGCCGGTTTCTTCTCCGCAGATGTAGGCCGCGGCGCCGCGGTGGAGGTAGATGTCGAGCGAGAAGCCGCTGCCGAGGATGTTCTTGCCGAGATAGCCCGCGGCGTAGGCCTCGTCGATCGCTCCCTGGAGGCGGTGCCAGGAGTGCGGATATTCGTACCGCAGGTAGATGTAGGCCGTGGTCGCCCGGGTGGCGAACGAGGAAAGGATGATCCCCTCGATCACCTGGTGCGGGTCGTCCTCCATCAGGATCCGGTTGTTGAACGTGCCCGGCTCGCTCTCGTCGGCGTTGACGCACAGGTAGATCGGCCCGGGGTGGTCCTTCGGCAGGAAGGTCCACTTCAGCCCGGTGGAAAACCCGGCGCCGCCGCGGCCGCGGAGCCCCGACGACTTCACCATCTCGACCACGTCGACCGGCTGCTTGTTCTTGAGCGTGGCCTCGAGCGGCGCATAGCCGCCGCGGCTCTTGTAGCTCGCGAGGGTGTGGCCCTCGGGAACGCCCACGGCCTCGAGCAGGACTGGCTTGAACGGCTTCATCTCAGGTGGCCTTCCCGCGGGGCTTCTTGAGCTCGGCCTCGGCGGCCTCGGGCGTCATGTTCTTGAGCAGGTCGTCGTTGGCCAGGATGCAGGGGGCGAAGTCGCAGGCCCCGAGGCACTCGGCCGGCTCGATCGTGAGTTCCCCGTCGGGCGTGGTGCCGTAGGGATGGATGCCGTTGGCATGGCAGAGCTGGTCGAGCAGCTCGTCGCCGCCGCGGAGGGCGCAGGAGATGGAGCGGCAGACGAAGGCCCGCACCTTGCCGTGCGGCTTTTCCTGGTGGAAGAACTGATAGAAGGTGAGCGTGTCCTGCACCTCGGCCGGCGGCAAACCGAGCACGGCGGCGATGTCGACGACGGCGTCGAGCGGCACGTGCCGCAGCTCGCGGTTGACGATGTGGAGCGCGGGCAGCACGAGCGCCCGACGATTCGGGTAGCGCGGCGCGAGCGCCTCGATCTCGGCCACCATCGCCTCGGTGATCACACGGCGTCCCTGGGCGATCATGACTGGGACTCCGCAAGCTGCCTAGAGTGGCCCGGACGGGGCTGCCCGTGCCATGTCGCCGGACGTTCGCTTCGGCCATCCTGGCCTCCGCTCTCTCCATGCTGGCTGCGCTTCGGCATCCTGCCTGCGCTTGCCAGCAAGGCCGTCTCCATTGGCACGGGCAGCCCCGTCCTCCTCGAATCGTGACGGGCTGCTGTTCCTGGAGGTCGATCCGCGAGGGGTCGCCCATGCCGATCGAGCGGCGTAGGAAACCGAGCGCAGCAAGGATTGCGAAGCGAGGTTTCCTCCGAGCGACCGGAAGGCAGGATGCCTGAAGGGAGCGTCCGGCGAGACGGCATGGGCGACCCCGAGCCAGCGTTGACGTTGCGCGCTGGTGCGATCCTCGATGCAGCGATCATCGATCCAGCTCCGCGGCGATGATGTTGAGGCTGCCGAGCACGGCCACCACGTCGGACAGCGTGTGGCCGCGGATCAGGTACGGAAAGAGCGCGAAGTGGAGCACCGAGGGCGGGCGGCAGCGGGCCCGGTAGGCGGTCTCGTTGCCGTCGCCGGCGATGTAGAAGCCGAGCTCGCCGTTGGGCGCCTCGATCGCGGCATAGCTCTCCTCGCAGGGCACCTCGAAGCCGCGATTGCTCATCGAGAGCTCGAAGTGGGAGATCGTGCCCTCGATCGTGGAGTAGACCTGCTGCTTCGTGGGCAGGGCCGTGCGCTGGTCGATCCCGACGCTGACCGGCCCGGCCGGGATGTTTTCCACGGCCTGGGCCACGATCTTCAGGCTCTCCCGCATCTCCTGCATCCGCACGAGATACCGGGCGTAGCAGTCGCCTGCGGTGGCGCAGCAGATCTGGAAGTCGTAGTCGGCGTAGGCGAGGTAGGGCTCATCCTTGCGAAGGTCGCGGGTCACGCCGCTGGCTCGGGCGACCGGCCCGGTGGCGCTGCGGTTGATCGCCTCCTCCTTGGTGAGCACGCCCACGCCCTTGGTGCGGTCGACGAAAATCCGGTTGCGCGTCAGGAGCCGCTCCATGTCGTCGAGCGTCTTGGGGAAGGTCTTCACGAAGGTGCGGATCTTCTCCACGACCAGGGGCGTCATGTCCTGCGACAGGCCGCCGACCCGGGTGTAGGAGTTGGTGAACCGTGCGCCGCACAGCGTCTCGAAGATGTCGTAGATGACTTCCCGCTGGTAGAAGCCGTAGAGGAAGAAGGTGAAGGCGCCGGTGTCGAGGCCGACGGCGCCGTTGCTGAGCAGGTGGTCGCTGATCCGGGCCAACTCGGCGATGATCGTGCGGATCACCTTGCAGCGGGGCGTGAGCTCGATGCCGAGGAGCGTCTCGACCGCGTGGTGCCAGGCCACGTTGTTGGCCATCGGCGAGATGTAGTTCATCCGGTCGGTCACCGTCACGTACTGGTTGAACGTGAGGTGCTCGCCGATCTTCTCGAAGCCTGAGTGGAGGTAGCCCATCTCCGGCATCGCGTCGACCACCCGCTCCCCCTCGAGCTTGAGCACGAGCCGGAGCGTGGTGTGTGTGGCCGGATGCTGGGGCCCGAAGTTGAGCGTCCAGAGGTAGTCCTCGTTCCGCGTGGCCGCCGTGGGCACCTGCATCGCTTCGAAGGCCGGCGGGGCGATGGACATGGCTCAGCTCTCGTGCCGCGTGATGACGGGGAAGTTGTGCCGCTCGCCGCGGCCCTGGAGCGGATAGTCCTTCCGCAGCGGGTGGGCCGTGAACTCCTCCGGCATCACGAGCCGGCGGAGGTCGGGGTGGCCGGCGAACCGGATGCCGAACAGGTCCCAGACCTCCCGCTCCAGCCAGTTGGCCCCTTCCCAGAGCGAGACCACGCTCGGGACGGTCGGCTCGGGATCGTCGACGAACACGCGGACGGTGAGCCGCTGGTTGGTCGTCGTGGAGGCGAGCAGATACACGAGCCCGTAGCGGCGGCCGGCACAGGCCGGCATCTGCATCGGGGCGTCGCGGTATTCCAGATAGTCGACGCAGGAGACGTCGACGAGGAGGTCGAAGCCGCGGGCCTTGAGAAACTCGAGCAACTCGAACGACTGCTCCACCGGCACGACCAGCCGCGTCTGGCCACGGAACACCGACGTTTCGGGCGGGCCGAAGCGGCCGGCCACGGCGGCGATCACGTCGTCAACGGAGGGGGGCGTGAAGGGCATCGGGCGGGAGGCGGTTCTCGGTGGCGGGCGGGGAAGCCGTGGCGGGGAGGGTCAGGAGCGGCCGGTCAGCGACTCGGCCCGGGCGGCCAGCTCCCGCTGGAGCACGGGATTGCGGGCGGCGTCGCTCGTGAGCGGAGCGGCGATCTCGACGAGCGCCCGCTTGCGGGCCTGGCGACCGGCCGTGTCGAACTCGCGGCCGGTGATCGTGCCCTCCCGCTGGATCTTGTCCTGCAGGTCGATGATCGCCTGGATGAGTTGCTCGGGCCGCGGCGGGCAGCCGGGCACGTACATGTCGACCGGGATGAAGCGGTCGATGCCCTGCACGACGGCGTAGGTGTCGAACACCCCGCCGGTGCTGGCGCAGGCGCCCATCGAGATGCACCACTTGGGTTCGTGCATCTGCAGCCAGATCCGCTGGAGCACCGGCAGCATCTTCATCACGACCCGGCCGGCCACGATCATCAGATCGCACTGGCGGGGGCTGAACCGGAACACCTCGGCCCCGAACCGGGCCAGATCGTGCTTGGCCGCGCCGGTGGCCATCAACTCGATACCGCAGCAGGCCGTGGCGAAGGGCATCGGCCAGAGGCTGTTCTTGCGGCACCAGTTGGCCAGGGCGTCGAGTCGGCTGACGACGACGTTCTCGGGCAGTTGGAGATCGCTTACCGCCATCGGAAAACCCCCTTGCGCCAGTCGTAGGCGAAGCCCACGATCACGAGCGCCGTGAAGAGCATCGCCCCGGCGAAGACCAGGCCCCGGGAGGAGACCAGGCCGTCGGCCACCGCCGCGTCGACGCCGGCCGGCGAGCGGCTGGCCACGGCCCAGGGATAGAGGAACAGGAGTTCGACGTCGAACACGAGGAAGGTGATCGCCACCAGGTGGAACCGCACGTCGAACCGCCGCCGCGTGTCATGGACCGGATCCATGCCGCTCTCGTACGGCATCTCCTTGACCGCGCCCGAGCGACGCGGGCCGACCAGTTCCGCGAACACGACCAGGCCCACCGAGACGGCCGCCGCGATCGCGACGAACAGGAGGACGGGGAGGATCGCGTCCATGGGGTGGTCGGCGGGGTGACGGGGGCGAATCGGCTGTTTTCGGCCGAGGAAACCGACTTCGTGAAATTCGTCACGAAGTCTGGCCCCAAAAAAGCCGGGGATGCCAGGGGGCATCTCCGGCCCATTTCGGCTCGGCGCGGACCCCGGAGTTATACCGCCCGGGACGGCCGGCGACGAGTCGGGCCGTTTTCCTCCCGCGGACCCTCTCTCGGCCGACCGGCTCGCCGCACCCGAGTCAGCCGCAGCGGGCCAAATGGCCGTGGACGAGGGCCGGGTCGTACCCGCTCGCCTGCCGCAGTTCCGCCAGGACGCGGCCCACGTCGAGCCCGTAGTGGTTGACCCGCAGGAGGCTGACTTTCAGGTAGGGAACGCCGGCCTCCCAGAGCCGCCACCAGACGAGCTCGCTGGGGTTGTGGGGCAGCCGCCGGCTCTTCCGCAACAGCCGCCAGCTCCGCCGCGGGTGCCGCGGCGAGAGGTGGGGCCAGACCTCGGCGAGCGTGACCCGCGGCGCGGTCGTGGCGTCGTACAGCCCGGCCAGCCGGAAGCCCGCGGCCGCCATCCGGGCGGAGAATCCGATCTCGTTCTGTTCGACGACTTCGCGCTTCGTCGCGGGCGTCATGAGCCCGTGCCAGAAGCCGCCCCAGGCGTCGGCCTCCAGCAGCGGCCGCCGCATTCCCAGGAACCACGACTGCAGGTGCGGCACCCGCGGGCCCGAGCGGCTGGTGTTCTGGTCGGAGAGCACCATGCCCCAGAGGTCGGCCGAGGCGACGCGGGCGTCGGCAAGCGCCGGACCGAGATCGAAGAGCGGGCCGTAGACGCTGTCGTTGACGCAGATCACCTCGTCGTGGTCGGCGGCCCGGAACGTGGCCAGGCCGTCCCGCCAGGCGGCGAAGTCGTAGCCCACGTTGGCCCGTGGCACGAAGCTGTCGACGAGTCGCGCCAGATCCGAGGGCAGCCGACGGGCCGAGTTGGAGACGACGACCAGCCGCTCGGCGTGGCGGCGGTAGGCCGCCAGCGCGTGATGCACGTGCGGATCGAAGTGGCCGTGGGGATCGAAGTGAGCCAGCACGATCGCGCGGACGGGCCGGCGGGGCAGGGCCAGGATCGAGGGCGACGTCGGCATGCCGGCCTCCGCGGATCGTCTCAGGCGGCGTGGCGCCGCAGGCCGCGGCCGACCTGGGACTGGAGGAGCAACAGCCGGCGAGCCAGCGTCAGGCTGCGGAGTTGCGCGTCGAGCAGGCCGAGAATCGTCGGCACCTGGCCGAGCGTGAGGGAAGCCTGGGCGAAGCCCCCCTCCCGGATCTCCCGCTCGGCCGTTCGGATCGCCGAGGCGACGTACCAACGGACGCTGGCGGAGAGAGTCGGGCCGCGAATCTCCTCCGGCAGCGACTCGGCGTTGATCTGGATCGCCCGCGCGAGATCCGGCCAGGCCGCCCCCGAGGCGTGCAGCCGCGAGGTCTCGTTGTCGGCATGCCGGCGATAGGCGGCCAGGGGCCGCGGCTCGTACCAGACCGGGAACCGGG
>JBILOA010000222.1:0-4320 GCA_044374735.1 Pirellulales bacterium
ACAGTTCACGGTCGACAGCTACGTCGACGCCCTGCGTCGGCCTCCGGCCAAGACGTTTCTCACGCTCACCCCCGCCGGCATGGCGCAGCTGCTGGCGAGTCCGGACTTCCAGGCGTGTGACTTCAGCCGCCTCCGCCTCTGCCTGGCGGGCGGTGACCGCGTCCCCATCAGGGTCCTCGAGGCTTTCGAGCGTCTCACCGGGGTGGCGGCGACCGAACAGTGCGGCTCGACCGAGACGGGGCCGTTCGCCATGAATCCGCCCTTCGGCCTGAAGAAACCGGGGTCGGTCGGGCCGCCCGTGCACGGGGTGCATGTCGCGGTGGTGAACGACCAAGGCGCGGACGTGCCGACCGGGACGGTCGGGGACATCCTGGTCAGCGGCCCCGGGATCATGGACGGCTACTGGAACGATTCGGCCATGACCCGGAAGACCCTCCAGAGGGGCTGGGTGCACACCGGGGATCTGGGGCGCTACGACGAGGACGGCTACCTCTGGTTCGTCGGACGGAGGAAGGACGTGATCGTCCGGCGTGGGAACAAGGTCGCGCCCCTCGAGGTGGAGGCGGCACTGTCGGAGCACCCTGCGGTGCGTGAATGCTGTGTCATCGGGGTTCCCGACGCCGAGTGCGGCGAGGCACCGCACGCCTACGTCGTCCTGCAGACGGGGGCCACGGCCGCCCCGCAGGATCTGCAGGCCTTCGTCGCCAGTCGCCTCGCGGAGTTCATGGTGCCGGCCGAAGTGCACCTCATCGCCGAGATGCCCTTCAAGGGGCCGGGGAAGATCGACCGCGAGCTCTTGCGGATGCGGGCCATCACCGCCGCCCTGATCGAACAGGTGCCCTTCTTCAGAAACGCGAGCGGCGAGTTCCTGCGGGACCTCATCCCGCGGCTCGACGAGCGGGAATTCGCCGTTGGCAGCGTGATCGTTCACGAGGGAGACGTGGGGGACGAGATGTATTTCCTCACGAAGGGGCAGGTCGAAGCGCTGCGTGGCGATCCTTTGCAGCGGCTCGCGGTGTTGCGGGAGGGTTCGTTCTTCGGAGAACTGGCGATCCTCAGCGATGCCCCTCGGGCGGCCACGATCTGGGCCCTGACCGACGTCGAGGTCTATGCCCTCCGTCGGGACGCGGTCCTCCAACTCGCCCGGCTCCATGCGGATTTCAACCGGTATCTGCAGGACG
Source organism: Pirellulales bacterium (assembly GCA_044374735.1). GTDB lineage: Bacteria > Planctomycetota > Planctomycetia > Pirellulales > UBA1268 > QWPN01. The sequence continues at coordinate 1,182 of JBILOA010000222.1, forward strand.
CCGCCAAGCAGTACGCGAACTCGCCGATGGCGGCAGGCGACTGAGAGTGCCGCAGGGGAATCTGCATGCGGTGGCTGCCCGACACGCTCCTCGGCCAGCGCGTCCGGCGGGCTAAGTGATTCGTCGTGCTGCTGAAGGAACAGCCGATCGAGGAGCAGGCCGTCGAGGTCTTGGGCCACGAGTGGGCGGATGCGCTGGCTTGGAACGACTCGCTCGACCGGATGGCCCAGTCGCCGGATCTCAATCCCGCGGAGTTCGACCGCGTGAGCCTCGACGAAGCCTTTGCCACGATCCTGGGAGCCAGCGGCGGCGTCGAGCCGTCGCCCTCTGAGTGTTGAACCGGTTCGTAGAACTTGTCCTACAACCGCGCAAGCATGGGCGTCGGTATCAGGCGAATTCGCGCTCAATCACAAGCTCCGGCGGGCTGGGACGGCCCTGGCCATTGGGAATGTCGCCGAGCGGCGTGAGGATGCCGCCTGCGTGCATACCGGCGCGTTGCACGCCCCGCGACTGCGAAAGTATAGTCGATTTTCATCCGCTTCCCTCTGGTGATGCCCATGTCGTTCCTCCCCCAGCTTCAACGCAACGATCGCTTGTCCCGCTGCCGTCGGCGTCGCCACGCCTCGGCAAAGACTCGCAGCATGCCCTTGCCCCTTGGGGGCGAGCGGCTCGAACCACGGCAACTGCTGTCCGTCAATGCCCCCGAAGGAGTCGACCTGCTGGCGCTCTCCGGCGGAGGCTTCAAGGCCATGGTTGGCGATGCGGGCATGTTTGCCGGCGTCATGAAGCAACGTGGCATCGATGTCGCGACGCTCCTGCGGGACGATCTGGCGATCTCGGCGAATTCCGGGAGCACCTGGTTTACGAACCTCCTTGGCTACAGCGATTCATTCGTGTCCAGCCTCAACGACTACGAGAGGCTCTTCGGTACTGATGGTGTGACCGACATGACCGTCGGTGGTGCGGACGGCTTCTTCGGGGTCATGGGCGAGGCCTACCGCGGCTATCTCAATCAGCACCTCGATGTCGGGTTTGAAAATGTTCTCGCCGACTTCGAGAGTGATCTTGCGGCAATCGACGATCTTGGTGATCTGAGCGACTTCCTCGGGCAGGCACCACGGAACCTGGCCCGCCTCCTGATCGCCGGCTTGTACGACGGGGGATCCTCATTGGTCGATGTGCTCGACAGCAAACTCAGCGGTGCGCCGGGCTACAGCGACCTCCGCGGCAGCCTGCTCGACCTGTTCTCTTCGTACGACTTCAAGGGCCTGCTCGGCGTGGCGTCGGTGGCCCTCCTCGACGGCCTGGACTGGAACACCTTCATGCAGCGGACGGTGTTCGCCCCGGACCAGGTCGACCGGGTGCTGCAGGGAGTCAACTTCTATGACGGCCAGGGGCGCACCAATGCTCTCGCCACCCAGTCGTTGATCTACGAACTGGCGGTATCGGCCGACGAGGCGACCGTTGCGCCCGAGGGCACGTCCCTCGGTTCAGACATTGTCAAGGTCTCCGTCACAAACGCAGAGGCAAAGTACGGGAGTTTCCCCGAACGCGTCTACAACTTTCTGCCTGCGACCGCGACCAGCCGTGGAAACCCGGGTGACGTCGCCGCCCCGTGGCTGCCAAACATCCCCTCGGGAGACCTTCAGGTCGAGTACGACAGCACCGGTCTCTTCAATGACGAGAGCAAGACCTTCACCAATCTTGACTTCAGCGGTCTTTCGGCGTTTCTTGCCTCCTCGATCTCCTCGTCGGCCGCTGCGATGGCCGGCTCCTACGGGGTGCTCTCGGATTTCGACTCCGTGCTGGGCGGGATCTTCAACCTGCTCGACCTGCGATCAGGCAGCCTCTTCCTCGGCAAGCTTTCCGACGTCGTCCTCGATTACACGAAAGGGCTCGCCCCGCTCGTTCAAGCGACGCAGAACCAGGATGGCTCGTGGCGGGCTGGGGATCCGTCCTATGGTGGATTCAACTTTGCCGATCCGATCGACACGACGTCGAACGGGGCGGCCGCCAACGCCGGTTGGCTCCGCATGGCGGACGGTGGCTACTTCGACAACAGCAGCGTCACGTCGGGCCTTTCCTACCTCCAGGCAAACCAGAACTCCTGGGTTGCCGGCGATGGGAACAACGACTTCGCCATCACGCTGTTCGTGTTCAGCGGGATTGGCGAGACCGTCTCGGACACGCTACGGGATCGCGGATTTGACAATATCGGCAACGTCACCCAGCGACTGTTCACCGGGGGCACGCAGCAGGAGTTCAAGATTCCAGTCGTCGGGGTGGATATCGTCGACGTCAGCCATCCCAACTCCGCCGTGTTCGACTCGACTCGCGCGACGGGCGTGGGCAGCCCGATCTGGTCGTACACGGCCCCCGCCGGAACGCCGACGAGCGGCGCCGGATTCGAACTCAAGGCCTACACCATGGGCGTCGAGACGGTTGCCAACAACACCATGAACATCGGTGCCGGCTACCAGGGCACGGTGCATCTCTGGAACATCATCTCGAAGACTGGGCCAATCCCGCTTGACAACCTCGGCCCGGTCCCCGTGTTCGGGCAGTGGAGTGACTACGAGGTGATGTACGAGCAGGTCATCGATGCCCTCCAGTCGGGCGGAGACGGAGTGACCGGTGCCGGCCTGCTCGCCACCCAACTGGGCATCAACGCCGCCCCGACCGGCATGACGCTTTCGAGCGCTGCGATAGCCGAGAACGCCCCTGTCGGCACGGTGGTGGGCACGCTCGGCACCGTGGACGCGGACGCCCGCGAATCGTTCACCTACGCTCTCGTCTCGGGTGAAGGTTCCGCGGACAACGCGTTGTTCACGATCGACGGCTCGTCGCTCAAGGCAGCGATGTCATTCGACTTCGAGGGCCGCAGCGGGTATTCCGTTCGCGTTAGGTCTACGGATTCAGGCGGGCTCACGACCGACCGGGTCTTCGCGATCACGGTGACAAACGTCAAGGAGGCTCCGTCTGTCACGCTGCCCGCGGGATTGAGCGCCGCGGAAGACAGTCCGAGCCCGCTCACATTTTCGGTGGGTCCGTTTGGCACGGCAGATGCGCCGGCTAGCAAACGCGTGTCCGTGCTCCTGAGCGTCGAGCGCGGTGGGATCGCGGCGACTTCCGCCGCGGG
>JBILOA010000223.1:0-4308 GCA_044374735.1 Pirellulales bacterium
TCCGCGGCTCACGCCCCGCGACCTCGACGCGTTCGACCAGGCGATCATCTGTGGCCGCGATCTCGCCACCCTCCCGCACGACGCGCTGACCGCGATCGACGGCTGGGTGCGCGGTGGCGGCCGGCTCGTGTTCATCGCGGGCGAGTCGGCCCAGGCCGTCGCCGCCGCCGGACCGCCGGCGGCCGACTGGCTGCCCGGCACGGAACCGCGGCTGGCACCGCTGCGGCGGTTCGGCAGCCTCGAAGCCTTCGCCCGAGCCGGCGGCTTGGCCACGCGCTGCCCGCCCGCAGGGGTCGCGGTGCCGCTGTTCGCCGCGCAGAGGTCGCCCGGCGGCGTGGTCGCAGTCTTCGAGGGGTCGGCGGCGGAGCAGCCCCTGGTCATCCGCCGGGCCCATGGCCTGGGCACGATCACGTGGCTCGGCCTCGACATCGACGCGGCCTGGGCGGCCGGCTGGCCCGGGTGTGACCGGCTCCTCGCCGCCTTGCTCGGCGCGGGGACCGCCGCCGATGAGGTGCTCGCCGTGGCCGACTTCGGCCGGCCCAGGGTGCCCGACCTCGCCGGCCAGTTGCGCGTGGCGCTCGACACCTTCCCGGCCCCGAACGCGGCCCGGAGCGTGCCGTTCGAGATCCTCGCGGGCCTGGGCGTGCTCTATGCCCTCGCGCTCTATCCGCTCGACTGGTGGCTGGTGAGCCGCTCGGGCCGCCCCGGGCTGTCGTGGCTCACGCTCCCGGCGCTCGCCGGCGGGTTCACCGCCGCCACCTGGGCCATCGGCGGGCTGTGGGGCCACCAGGCGCCGCCAAGGTGTCAGGCCGCCGAGGTGCTCGACATCGACGTCGCCGGGGGGCTCGTCCGCGGCTGCTCGTGGCTGGCTGTCAGCAGCCCCGCCAACGCGGTGGTCGACGTCTCGGTCGCCGCCGCTGCAGCCGTACCCGTGACCGGGGCCGACGCGGCCGTGTCGTGGTTCGCCGACGGTGGCACGGGCTTCGGAGGTGTCGACGCGACCACGGCGCACCCGTCGCTGGCCGCGCATGACTACCGGTATGACGGCGGCCTCGCAACGCTCGTCGGCGTGCCGATCGCGGCGGTGTCGAGCCGGTTGTTCGAAGCCGCCTGGACCGCCAGCGCCACCACGCCGGCCGCCTCGGGCACGCTCGTCCGCGATGCCCGCGGTCTCGTGCGGGGCACGCTCGTGAACCACCTGCCGTTCCCGCTCAGCGACTGCAGGCTCCTGCACGCCGGCTGGCTGTACGACATCGGCGATTTCGAGTCCGGCGAGACCTTCGACACCGAGGCCGGCCGCGGACCGCGATCGCTCGCGGCCGCGCTCACCCGCCGGGTCGCCGTCGGAGATCGCGACCGGGCCGAGCGCTGGGACACGGCGAGCCTCGACGTCGCCCGGATCCTGGAGGTGGCAGGCTTCCATGCCGCCGCCGGCGGCCTCGGCTACACGACCGTCGAGCCGGGCCGGCTCCGGCGGCTCGACCTGTCGCCACTGCTGGCGGTCGATCGCGCCATCGTCGTGGGCCGCGCACCGCCCGGCGTGCGCGGCACGACCTGGGAGATCAGCCTAAACCGCGACAGGATGGAGCCGGTCGCCCTGGCCCCGCAAGCCGCCGACTCGGGCACCCTCGTGCGGATCGTGGTCCCGCTGTCCGCCGCCGGGGAAGACCCCGAGCCGCCGAGGGCAGCGGCGGCCCCGCGAGTGCCCGACGCCACGCCACCGGCTGAGGAGAAGCCATGATCGAGACAGTCGACCTGACCAAGAAATACGGCGACTTCGTCGCCCTCGACAGCCTCGACCTCAAACTCGAGCGCGGCGACCTGTTCGGCTTCATCGGCCCCAACGGGGCCGGCAAGACGACAACGATCCGGATCCTGGCCACGCTGCTCGCGCCGACCTGGGGCGAGGCCTACGTCTGCGGCTACTCGGTCCACACCCATCCCCGCGAGATCCGGCGGGCGATCGGCTACATGCCCGACGTGTTCGGCGTCTACGACGACATGCGCGTCGGGGAATACCTCGAGTTCTTCGCCGCGGCCTATCGAATCACCGGCCCCGAGCGGCGCCGGGTGGCGGAGCGGTCGCTCGAGTTGGTCGATCTCGGGAGCAAGCGGGACGAGCTCGTCACCAGCCTCTCCCGCGGGATGACGCAGCGGCTGGGCCTGGCCCGCGTGCTGCTCCACGACCCCGAGGTGTTGCTGCTCGACGAGCCGGCCAGCGGTCTCGACCCGCGGGCCCGGATCGAGATGCGCAACCTGCTCAAGCGGCTCCAGGGCATGGGCAAGACGATCCTCGTGTCGAGCCACATCCTTCCGGAGCTGGCCGACATCTGCAACCGCGTGGGGATCATCGAATACGGTCGGCTCCTCGCCTGCGGCGGCGTGCAGGAACTTCTGGCACAAGTCCGCGGGCGGCCCGTCGTTCGGATCCGGGTCGGCGGCCCGCCCGAGCGGGCGGCCGACGTCGTGGGCGGCTGCCCGGAGGCGGCGGCCGTGGAGATCCGCGACGGCGAGATCCGCGTCACTCTCGCCGACGGCGTGACCGACCCGGCCCCGCTCGCCGCCCGGCTGGTGGCGGCCGGCCACGCCCTGCAAGGGCTGCGGGAGGAGGAGGTCAATCTGGAGACCGCGTTTCTCGAACTCACCCGGGGGTCGCTGGCCAAACCGGTCGACGAGTAGACTTGTTCGCGTTCGGCGCCGAGTACGGGGCCGAGGGAGCGTCTCGGTCGAGTCCGGGTCGCGTCTGGGGCGAACGAGGCCGCCTGCCACCGGAGGAACTGCGATGAATCTGGTTCGAGGAGCGGGAGCGGTCGGGGTCGTGGCCTGGTCACTCGCCGGCGCCGTCGCCCAACCGCCGGCGGTCGAGGCGGTCGCCCCGCCGAAGCCCGCGGCAGACCGCCAGCCGCTGTCCACCCCGGCCGAGGAGCTCGGCTACGCCCTCGGCTTCCGGATCGGCCAGCGGATCATCGCCGACCATCGCGCCATGGGAACGCCGCTCGATCCCGCGGCCCTGGCCCGCGGCCTGGCCGACGCGGTTCGCGACACGCCGCCGCAACTCGACGAGGCGGGTTTCCGCCGGGTGCTCTCGGCCTTCGAGAAGCAGATGCAGGAAAAGGATCGCGAACTGGCCGGCCGCATGGCGGAGGCGGCGAAGAAGAACCTCGCCGCGGGTGCCGCGTTTCTCGCGGGCAATGCCAAGCAGCCGGGCGTGATTACGCTGCCGAGCGGCCTCCAGTACACGGTGCTCAAGGAAGGCGCCGGCCCGAAGCCGACGCTCGACGACGTCGTCGAGGCGCACTACCGCGGCACGCACGTCGACGGCACGGAGTTCGACGGCACCGAGCCCGGGGGAGAGCCCGCGGCGTTTCCGCTGCGGGGCGTGGTGCCCGGCTGGCAGGAGGCCCTGCCGTTGATGAAGGTCGGCTCGAAGTGGCGGGTCTGGCTGCCGCCCGAACTCGGCTACGGCGACGCCGGATCGCCCCCGGCGATCGAGCCCAACGAGGTGCTGGTGTTCGAGATCGAACTGCTCGCCATCCGGCCGCGGGGCGAGTAGCCCAGCGGAAGGACGTCTCGCAGGACACCGTCGCGCAGCCTCACGACGGCGCGGAGCGATGGAAGTGGACGTGCTTCCAACGACCGTCGATTTTCTGCCAGATCCGGGTCTCTTCGCAGGGCTTCGTCACCGGCCGCCCCGCGTCGTCGAGCGTCTGCGTGAGCCGCATCGCGGCCACGACGGCGACCGTGTCGGAGAGCAGACGCACCACGGGCGAGGCGAGCGTGTTGGTGACGGGCCGGGCGGGCTTCGCTGGGTCGGACGGCAGACGGAAATAGAACTCGTGGAATGCCAGGCCCTCGACGAGCTGGCCCCGCGCCTCCGGCTCGAAGCAGGTGAGGTCGTCGGCCACCAGTCGGCGATACGCCGGCCAGTCGCCGCTGGCGACAGCATCCAGGAGCTGGCGCGACAGATCGAGCAGTTCGGCTTCCACGGCGGCCGGGGCGTTCATCGAGGCTTCTCCGAGGTCTGGTTGTGGGGCGTCGGGCGGACAGCTGTTCGGACAGATGTATAGATCATCACGAACGGCTTTCAACGACCGTGGCCGGCCCGGCGGGCCGGCCGAAGGCCGGGCCCGAATCAGCCCGACAAGCCGTGATCGGTGGCCGAGGCGATGCCGAGAGCCCTTGCGCCGACCCACAAGAAACCGTACGTTACCTGCAAAAAACAGGCAGAAAGAACGGTTTTTGTCGGTTGAGCGGGCCACCCAGGCAGGGCCGCCGGCAAACTTCGCCCAAACTTTCCAGTTGCCTTGA
>JBILOA010000224.1:0-4305 GCA_044374735.1 Pirellulales bacterium
CGCCGAGGTGGTGGCCAACGCCTCGTAGGCCGCTCCCGCGGCACTCAGGCAGCTCGGCGGGCCGGCCAGGCGGCGGGGTCGGCGGCGGGTTCATCGGCCGAGGCGGAGTCGTCGTCGCGGTCGGCCGGGCTCGCCTGCAGGCCGATCAGCCGGGAGACGAACACGGCCATGTAGAACTGCCCGAACACCGCCTCCAGCCACACGAGCCAGCGGGCGGTCGCCGAGGCGGGGACGATGTCGCCGTAGCCGACGGTCGTGAGCGTCACGAAGGAGTAGTAGGTGAACACGCCGGCGGCCGCGAGCGGGTCGGTGCCGGCGTCGACGTGGTAGCGGCCGAAGTCGATCGCGAACGACCCGGGCGCGAGTCGCTCGAGCAGCGTGTAGACGTTGGCCCAGCACATCCCGAACAGCACGAACACGCACAACGCCCCGCAGATCAGGTCGAACACGATCTGCTTGGCCGCCAGAACGTCGACGAGGATCAGGAGCCCCACGGTCATGATCGGCACGATGAAGGTCACCGCCCGGGCCACGGCCCAGAACCAGTAATGGTCGCCCGGGATCTCGCCGATGGCGAAGGTGACGGCCAGCACGACGATGCCGGGCACGACCAGCGGTGCCCCGATCGTGAACATCCGCCGGCCCCCGAGGGCCGCCACGGCCCCGAGGAACACGACCTGCTCGGCCACCATCGCCACGAGTTCGGCCTTCGGATGGCCCTCGGTCACGACCGCGAGCACCGGCAGGAGCAAGAGGTGCACCAGCAGGATCGCGTACCGGCCGAAGTGGGGCCGGCGGACGAACTTGGCCAGCTCGCGGAAGGGATTGACGTCGGAGAGCATGGCCGGACGGTAGCGGCGGCCGGGCGGGCCGCGGGAGGGCAGTTGCCGCGGTTTTTCCGGGGAAATCGTCCCCCGAGCGGGCAAAGCATGTGAACTATGCTTGCTCTGTCTCGGCTGCGCTTGCCCGGTTTCTCCGGCCTCGCGCCCGGGCGACCGTCGACCCCACCCCTCTTCCCCACGTTCCCAAGGGCCGCGTTTCATGTTCCGCTCCCGTTTCATCGCGACCCTGGTGGCAAGCGTGTCGCTCCTGGCAGCCGCCCGCCCGACCCTGGCCGCCGAGGCCGCCGGGGGCGACAAGCCCGAGAAAGCCCCGCCCGCCAAGCAGCCGGTGGCGATGCTGCCCGATGCGAGCCAGCCGCCAGTGGTCACCGAGCACGCGCTCTCGATCGGCGGCCGGGAGCTCGCCTACAAGGCGGAAGCGGGCATGCTGCCCTTGTTGAAGGAGGATGGCGGCCCGCGGGCCAACATTTTCTACGTCGCCTACACGCTCGTGACCGAGGCCGACGCCGCCCGGCGGCCGATCATGTTCTGCTTCAACGGCGGCCCCGGCGCCTCGGCCGTGTGGCTGCACTTGGGCGGGCTCGGTCCCCGCCGCGCGAAGGTCAACCCCGACGGCTCGCTGCCGCCGCCCCCGTTCGAACTCGTGGCCAACGAGCACACGATCCTGCCGGCCTGCGATCTGGTGTTCATCGACCCCGTCGCGACCGGCTTCAGCCGCGCCGCCAAGGACGAGAAGCCCGAGCAGTTCTTCGGCAAGGATCCCGACATCGCGGCGATGGCCGAGTTCATCCGGCTCTACACGACCCGGAACGCTCGCTGGCGGAGCCCGAAGTATCTCTGCGGCGAGAGCTATGGCGTGTTCCGGGCCGCGGGCCTGGCGGCCGAGTTGCAGGACCGCCACGGCATGTTCTTGAACGGCCTGGTGCTCGTCTCGGGCCTGGTCGACTACGGCACGATCATGCCCGGGCCGTCGAACGACCTTCCCTATTCGCTGTTCCTGCCGAGCTTCACCGCGGTCGCCCACGCCCACGGCCGGTTGCCGGCGGATCTCCAGGCCGATCGGGCCAAGGCGCTGGCCGAGTCGGAGGCCTTCGCGGCGGGGGAGTATCTGACAGCCCTCTATGCCGGGGCGGCCCTGCCGGAGGCGCGGCGGCAGGCGGTCGCGGGGAAGCTCGCCCGTTTGACGGGGCTTCCGGAAGCGCTCGTCCTCGACCATGACCTCCGCGTCGATCCCTCGACCTTCCGCGAAAAGCTCCTGGCCGACCAGCGGCTGATCCTGGGGCGGTTCGACGGGCGGATCACGGGCCGCGATGGCGACCAGGGCAGCGGCGACCCCCAGTTCGATCCCTCCTACGACGCCGCGCTCGGGCCCTTGGCCGCGGTGATGAACGCCTATGTCCGCGAGGAGTTGAAGTTCGAGAGCGACCTGCCGTATCGGGTGCTGACGGGCGTGGGGCCGTGGCCGCAGGACCAGAACCGCTACGCGAGCACGGCCCGGCAGCTCGGCGAGGCGATGAGCCGCAACCACCACCTCCGGGTGCTCGTTCAGGCGGGGGCCTGCGACCTGGCCGTGCCCTCCCTGTCGATGGTCCACTCGATCGACCACTTGGGGATCGACCCCGAGCTCCGCAAAAATGTCGTCTATGCGACGTATGACTCGGGGCACATGATGTATCTCCGCCTCGAGGATCTCGCGAAGCTGGAGCGGGACCTGCGGGCCTTCCTCGCGACACCGGCCGAGGACGCCCCGCCTGTCACGCCCGCCAGCGAGTGACCAGCCCCGAGTCGAGGATCCGGCCATCGTGCGTGGCCAGCGGCAGGTCAAGGGCCCGCGCCGTGGCCACAATCAACCGGTCGGCCGGATCTTGGTGAAATCCCTTCGGCAAGCGGTTCATCTCCGTGACGGCCGCCGGCGTGATCGGCACCACCTGCACCGTGGCGGTGGCCGTCGCTACACCGAGCCAGGTTTCGAGAGACATCGTCAGCTCCAGCCGGCCGAGTTGAACCAAGAGTGCCACCTCCCACAAGCTGATGTCGCACAGCCGTGGCCGCCGGCCGCGAGGCAGGGCGTCGAGTGCTTCGCGGTCTTGCGATGAAAGCCGTGGATCGCCCACGAGCCACCACACCCAGATGTGCGTGTCGAGCAGCGGCGGAGTCATCGCAGGGCGTCGATGTCGGCCGGTGCCACGACCGGCTGGAAAGGGTCGCCCAGGAACCGGCCGCTCCCCCGGAGCGCAAGCCAGGGATGGTCCTCGTGGACGGGCGAGATCCGGGCGACCGGCCGTCCTCGCTTGAGCACCACGATCTCCTCGCCGGTTCGATCGACCTCGTCGAGCAACCGCAGGCACCTCGCCTTGAATTGGGCGGCGTTGATTTCCATGTGACCAGTGTACATGACCACTGAACAAGCGGCAAGTTGTCCCTGGAATCCGCCAGGCAAGCAGGAGGCGGAGTTCGCCCGCGCTGTGGGCATCAGCGGCTCGGCCCGACAGCTGCACTTCTGGCGGGACCGCACCAAAGATGCCGACGTTCTCGATCCCGGGGCTGTTATAACCCGCCGCGGTGGCCGTCGGCCGCCTTGCTGATCGACCCGTCACGCTCGGCTGCGTCGCATGACACCCGCTGCTGCCCCGGCCCCGCTCGCGCTTGATACCCTCCGCGACACCTACCGTGCCGGCCTGCTGGCCGACTGCGTGCCCTTCTGGCTGCGGCACGGCCTCGATCGGGAGCACGGGGGCGTCTTCACCTGCCTCGACCGCGACGGCAGCCGCTACGACTCCGACAAGAGCGTCTGGTTCCAGGGCCGCTTCGGCTGGCTGCTCGGCACGCTCTGCACCGAGGTCGAGCCCCGTGCCGAGTGGCTGGCCGGGAGCCGCTCGTGCGTCGAGTTTTTGGAGCGGCACTGTTTCGACACCGACGGCCGGATGTTCTTCATCGTCACGAACGACGGTCGGCCGGTCCGCAAGCGGCGGTACGTGTTCTCCGAGATGTTCGCGGCGATGGCCTTCGCCGCCTATGCCGCGGCGGCCGATGACCGAGCCCGGGCGGCGGCGGCGCTCGACGTCTTCGAGCGGGCCTGCACGCGGCTCGAGACCCCGGGTGGCATCGAGCCCAAACTCGTCACGGCCACCCGGGCCACGGCGGGCTTTGGTGGCCCGATGATCGTCTTGGGCACGGGCCAGGCCCTCCGGGCGGCCTTCACGCGGCTGGGCGACACCGCCGCGATCGCGCGGGTGAACGCCCGGATCGACGCGGCGGTTCGGGCGATCGCAACCAACTTTATGCGGCCGGAACTCGAGGCGGTGCTCGAGAGCGTCTTGGCCGACGGCACGCCCGACCTCGAGCACGCCGACGGCCGGCTCGTGAACCCGGGGCATGCGATCGAGGGCGCCTGGTTCATGATGCAGGAGGGGATCGACCGGCAGGACCGGTCGCTCGTCGACCTCGGCCTGACGATGCTCCG
>JBILOA010000225.1:0-4304 GCA_044374735.1 Pirellulales bacterium
ATCCGCGACAATGCCGCCGGCACCGCCGAGATCTGGATCTGCTCCGACGAGCGGACGAACGACTGGGGGCTCGACGACGGCGGCTGGGCCGGGCTGCGAGACGCCTTCGCGAAGCTGCCGCAGCAGGTTCGCTTTCAGCTGGTGGCCTTCGACGCGCCGCCCAAGGGCAACGTCGCCGTCCGGGTCACGGAGGCGCGGCTCGAGCGCCGGGGCGACGCGCGGGAACTGCTCGTCAGCGTGGTCGCGACGCGGCAGGATGGCGGCGACCCGACGACCCTGCCGATCAAGTTCGAGATCGGCGGGGTCACGACCAGCGTCGACGTCGAACTCGCCGGCCGCGAGGCGGTCCTCGCCAACCACGCCCTGCCCCTGGGCCGGGGCGACTCGGCACGGGGCTGGGGCCGGGTCTCGATTCCCGCCGACACCTGCGAGGCCGACAACGAGTTTTACTTCGTGTTCGACGAGCCGCCCCCGCGGCTGGCGCTCGTGGTGGCCGAGGAGGCCGCGGCCGGTCGCGTGCTCGAACTGGCCGCCTCGATTCCGCCGAGCAAGGAGCTCGTGGCCCGGGCGGAGAGCGTGCCGCGGGCCGGCCTCGCGACCGCGCCGTGGGCGGAGGCGGCGGCCTTGATCTGGCAGGGTCCGCTGCCCGCGGGGGACGAGGCGAAGCTCGTGGACGAGTTCGTCGCCCGGGGCGGGCAGGCGGTCTTCTTCCCGCCGGAGGCGACCGACGGCACGACCTTCGCCGGCGTCGCGTGGGGCGAGTGGCTGGCCCATCCGCAGCCCCTCCGGCCCGAACAGTGGCGCAGCGACGAAGACATCCTCGCCAACACGCTCGCCAGCGGTGCGCTGCCGGTCGGTGAGCTCGAGGTGCAGCGGTCGTGCGGCCTCGTGGGCGACATCGTGCCGCTGGCGGCGCTCGCCGACGGCCTGCCGCTGGTGGCCCGGGTGCCCGACGGCCGCGGCATCTACTTCTGCGGCACGCTGCCGCGGCCGCGGGAGTCGTCGCTGGCCCGCGAGGGCATCGTCTTGTATGCGCTCCTGCAGCGGCTGATCGAGCGGGGCCTCGAGCCGCTGGCGGGAGCGCGGCAGATCGACGCCGGGCCGACCGCGAATGGGCTCCTGGCGACCGGCGCGGCCGACGGGCGGTGGGCGCGGCTCGCCGGGCCGGCCGGCGGCGCCTCCACGGAGACGGCCTGGCAGGCCGGGGTCTACGAGTCGGCCGGGCGGCTCGTCGCCGTCAACCGGCCGCTGGCGGAAGACCTGGCGCCGGTCGCGTCGTCCGAGCGGATCGACGGCCTGTTCCGCGGTCTTTCCTACACCCGCGTCGAGGGCCGCGCCGGCCGCGGTGACAGCATCGTGCAGGAGATCTGGCGGGCGTTCCTGATCGCGATGCTCCTGGCGCTCGTCGGGGAGGGAATCCTGAGCCTGCCCCGCCGGCGCGCGGCGCCGCTCGTGACCCCGGCCCTCGCGGAGGCCGCCGCATGATCGCTGCCACCGGCTTCGAGGGGCTCCGGTTCTTCACCACGCCCTGGACGATCCTGATCTCGGTGGCGCTGGTGGCGGCCGTCGTGGTGGTCGCCTTCCTCACCTGGCGCCGCAGCGGCTACGCGGCCGGCACGGGCCTGGTCGAGCTGTTGCGGGTGGCGATCGCCGGCCTGGTGGCGACGCTCCTGAACCAGCCGGAATGGGTCGAGGAGTTCCGGCCCGACGAGCAGCCAGTGGTGGCGGTGCTGGTCGACGGCTCGCGGAGCATGGACACCCGCGACGTGGTGTCGGCCGCCGCGCCGCGGTCGCGGCGGGAGGCGGTGGCCGAGCTCGCGACCAGCGACTTCTGGCGGCCGCTCGAGGACCGCTACCGGGTGGTCGTCGAGCCGTTCTCCGTCGCGCCGGAAGCCTCCGCCACGGATCTCGGCGGTCCGCTGGCGGCCGTGGCCGAGCGGTTCGGCAGCCTGCGGGCGGTGGTGCTCGCCAGCGACGGCGACTGGAACGAGGGGGACTCGCCGCTCGAGGCCGCCCGGCGGCTGCGACTCACCCAGGTGCCCGTGTTCACCGTGCCGGCCGGCAGCCAGACGAAGCTGCCCGACGTGGAGCTCGCGAGCCTCGACTGCCCCACGATGGGTGTGGCGGGCAAGCCGGTCCGCGTCCCGTTCACGATCCGCTCGTCGTTGCCCACGGAGCGGGTCGTGCCGGTGACCCTCGCCACGAGCGCCGGCGAGACGCTCCGCAAGGAAGTCCGCCTGCCGCCGATGGCCTCCGTGACCGAGTGGATCTACTGGTCGCCGCCCGCCGAGGGTGACTACACGCTGACCCTCACGCTGCCGGAGCAGCCCGGGGAACTGCTCCCCGACAACAACGCCCGCACCGCGCCGATCGCGATCCGGCAGGAGCAGCTCAAGGTGCTCGTGGTGGAGAGCGTGCCGCGGTGGGAGTATCGCTACCTGCGCAACGCCCTCTCCCGGGATCCGGGTGTCGAGGTCTCGTGCCTGCTCTTCCAGCCGGGCTTGAGCAAGCGCGGCGGTGGCAACAAGGACTACATCGAGTCGTTTCCCTCCGGTCTCGACGCGCTCTCGCAATATGACGTGGTGTTTCTCGGCGACGTGGGCGTAGCCGCGGGCCAGTTGACGGACGAGGACTGCCGGCTGCTCAAGGGGCTCGTCGAGTACCAGGCCAGCGGGCTGGTATTCATGCCGGGCCTGCGGGGCGAGCAGGCGTCGCTCGTCGGCACGCCCCTGGAGGAACTCTGCCCGGTGGTGATCGACACGGCGAGCCCCGGCGGAACCTCGACCGAGGGGCCGCGGCGGCTGGTGCTGACGGAGGCGGGCGCGAAGAGCCTGCTCACCAAACTCGCCGATTCCGGTGGCGAGAACACCGCCGTCTGGGAGAGCCTGCCTGGCGGCCAGTGGTATGGTCCGGTGCTCCGGGCCAAGGCGGGCAGCGAGGTGCTCGCCGTGCACGAGGATGCCGGCAACGAGTATGGCCGGATCCCGCTCCTGGTCACCCGCACCTTCGGCGCGGGCAAGGTGCTCTACATGGCCACCGACGGTGCCTGGCGGTGGCGCAAGGGCGTGGAGGACAAATACCACTACCGGTTTTGGGGCCAGGTGGTCCGCTGGATGGCCTATCGGCGAAACATGGCGAAGGGGGAGCGGATGAGCTTGTCCTTCGCGCCGGAGCAGCCCGAACTCGGTCAGTCGCTGGCCCTCGACGCCCGCGTCGCGACCGCGTCGGGGGAGCCGCTGGTGCGCGGTGACGTGGCGGCTCGGATCACCGCACCCTCGGGCAAGGTCGACACGGTCCGGTTCCTGCCGCCGGCGGGCGATGCGGAGTGGGGCGTGTTCGCCGCGAGCTTCGCGCCCCAGGAGCCGGGCCGCCACGAGGTGACGCTGACCTGCCGCGAGACCGCCGACACGCTGGCCGCCTCGTTTTTCGTGCAGGGTTCGGCCGAGGAGGGCATCGGCGACGTGGCCCGGCCCGAGGTGCTCACGGAGATCGCCCAGGTGACCCAGGGCAAGGTCGTGCCCCAGGAGGAGGTGGCCGGCCTGATCGCGGCACTCGCCGCCCTCCCCGAGCCACCCCCGGAAGTCCGGCGGCTGCAGATCTGGTGCCATCCCCTGGTGGCCGCGACGCTGGTGGGGCTCCTGGGCCTGTTCTGGGTGGGCCGCAAGCGGCAGGGGCTGGTGTGACGACAGGGCCGGCCGCCCGGCGGCATGCTGCGAAACCTGGGAGATGACGGCGGCCGCGGTGGAGGTGACAATGCAGGGGTCGAACGCGGGCTCGAGCGCGCGGGCCGTGCACCCGGAACAGGTTCAGGCGAGGAGGAACTCCGATGGCTGACGAGCGACGTGGCGAGCAGGGGCCGATCACGCTGCCGGCAAGTTTGCAGCGGCGGCTGTACGACTTCCGCGGGCGGGTTTGGCGCATCAAGCTCCTCGAGGCGATCTCGGGCGCCCTGTTCGGTGTGCTGGTCGGGTATCTGGCCGTCTTCGCGATCGACCGGCTCACCGACACGCCGGCCTGGGTGCGGCTGGCCGCGTTTCTCGTGGCGGTCGCCGCCTGCGCCGCGATCCCGGTCACGTTCCACCGCTGGATCTGGAGCCAGCGCGGGCTCGAGCAGGTGGCCCGGCTGATCAGTCGGCGGTTCCCCGGCATCGGCGACCAGCTGCTGGGCATCATCGAGCTGGTGCGCTCGGCCGAGTCGCCCACGGGCCTGGGCGACCGCTCGCGGACGCTCTGCGAGGCGGCCATCGCGCAGGTGGCCGAGCGGGCCGGGACGGTCGACCTCGATCAGGCCGTGCCGCGGCCGC
>JBILOA010000226.1:0-4298 GCA_044374735.1 Pirellulales bacterium
GGGGGCAACCGCGGTCGCCGTCGAGGCCGCGGCCCCCGATGCCCATCCCGAGTTGAAGCGGCTCTCCAAGACGGACGAGATCTGGCTCGACCTGCCCGGCAAGCGGGTGGTGGTCGGAGGCAAGATTGCGCTTGCGGAGGGGGAGATCGAGGTCTTCGCCTGCCCCAAGTCATCGAAGGAGCACGAGGCGATCGTGGCCACGAACTGCCCGGCCCGGCTGGTGCACGCCGGTCTGCTCGCGATCGGTCTGGAGCCAGGCAACCCGGTTTCGTTCGATCCGGCGTACGTTCCGGCCAAGGGGCCGCAGGTCGCCGTGCTCGTCCGCTGGAAGGATGCCGATGGCGCGTGGCAGGAGCAGCGGGCGCAGGACCTGATCCGCAACACGAAGACCGGGAAGCCACTCGACTCGGAGTGGGTGTTCGCGGGCAGCGGGTTTTGGCGGGATCCCGCCGACGGCACCGAGCACTACCAGGCCGACGGTGGCGACATGATCTGCGTCTCCAACTTTCCCGGCGCCATGCTCGACCTCACGATCGAGAGCAGCGACGCCAATGAGGCGCTGCTGTTCCAGGCCTTCGAGGGCCGCGTGCCGCCGCGCGGCACCGCGGTCGAACTGATCCTCTCGCCTGCCAAGTGACCCAGGGCACGCGTCGTGGCCCGCCCCTCAGCCGGCGGTCGTGACCCGACAGTGCGCCAGGATCTCGGCCGGGCTGGCGACGTAGCCCGTGTAGAAGGGGCCGAACTCGGCGTAGCGGGCGCTCGCCTCGTCGAACCGCATCGTGTAGACGATCTCCTTGAGCCAGTCGGGCCGCCGGGCCCAGAGGGTCACCCCCCACTCCCAGTCGTCGAGGCCCACCGACACGGTGATCAACTGGGTGACGCGGCCGCCGAACGTCATGCCCGATTTGGCATGTTCCGCCATCAGGCGGCTGCGCTCGGCGAAGGGCAGCGTGAACCAGTTCTCGCCCACCTTCCGCTTCTTGTTCATGGGGTAGAAGCAGGCGTTGGGCCAGGGGGGCAGTTCCGGCTCGAGCCGGGCCTGCCGCATCGCGGGCTCGCGGGCGGCGTAGCCCTGCACCTTCGCCTTGTAGGCGGGGCTGTCCGGGGTCTCGCCCTCGGCCACGAGTCGCTCGGCATACTGCTCCACTGAGGGGACGTACTCGCTCACCTCGGTGAGGCCGACGAAGGAAGCGGTCGGGACGAGCGCGGCCCCGAGCGGACCGGCCAGCAGCCGTTGGTGCACCGCATCGACCGCCAGCGGCGCGGGATCCATGGCCATGACGGCGAAGTCGGCCTTGTGGCCGGGCACGATCCAGGTCTGCAGCCTGGTCGGCGCGCCGGGGCTGGCCGGGTCGAGCGCGGCGGTGAAGGCCGCGGCCCCCGCCTGCCGCTCGGACTCGCTCAAGGAAGCCAGCCGCTGGCGGTCGAACGCGTAGAACAGGTGGCTCACGTGCCAGCCGGTCGCCGGCTGGGTGGACGTCTCGATGGCGGAGCCGGCCGCCGGGGCATGGGGGGAGGCAGGACGGGACATGGGACCTCGCTCGCGGACGGGAAATCGGTATCGGGACCGGAGTGTACGCCGAGACCGACGGAGCGGTCGCGGCCGGTGTCCACCGCGGCGGTTTTCGCGGTAGGATGACCGTGAGCGGCGGGCCGTGGCGTCCCGCCGGCGCGTTCTCCCGGCCACGAGGGGCAACCACGATGGGACAGGCGATCGTCGATCCGGCCGAACTCCGGCGGTTCGCGGGCAATCTCCGGAAGTTCAGCGAGGAGGTGCTGGCCCACATGCAGATGGTTCAGCGACAGCTCGGCCAACTGGGGTCCTCGTGGCGCGACCAGGAGCAGCAGAAGTTCGCCGCGGAGTTCGAGGCCCAGCTGACCACCTTCAAGCGATTCGCGGAATCGACCGGGGAATACGTTCCGTACCTGATCCGCAAGGCGGAGCGGGTCGAGGAATATCTGCAGCAGCGGTGATCCCCCGGGGGGCGGTCAGCGCCAGGAGCAAGCGGCATGAACCAACAAGCCGACGTCAAGTCGATCGACACCCTCGCCTTCGTGAAGACGGCCTTCGCCTCCTTCGCCCACGAGACGGGGCAGGCCCTGGCCGAGATCGAGATGCAGGGGCAGCGGGCGGTGGAATACATCTGTGTCGACCGGGCCGCCTACTGGAAGGCGGAGATCCGCCGGATGAGCGACCTCGTCAACAAGGCGATCAAGGACCTCGAGCACTGCCGGACCTTCAAGAAGGTGGGTGACAACACGCCATCCTGCGTCGAGGAGAAGAAGGCGCTCGAGAAGGCGCGGCAGCGGCTGCAGCGGGCCGAGCAGAAGGCCGAGGCGGTCCGTCGCTGGACGCCGGTCGTCCAGCAGCAGTTCCGTGAGACCTGCGTGCGGCTGGTCCGGTTTCGCGACGTGATCGACGTCGATTGCCCGCGGGCGATGGCCCAGCTCGACAAGATGCTGCGGGCGCTCGACGCCTACCGGCAGGTGGCCTCCCCGACGGGTGAAACCGCCGGCGACGGCGCGGGGGGCGGGGCGAACGTGACCCGCCAGCTGGACGAGCCGAGTGTGTCGTCGGCCGCGGCCGCTCCGGCCGCCCCCGACACCGCAGCCGAAGGGGGAGACGCATGAGGGTCGGCGATCTCTCCAGCGGCGCGAGCAAGCTGGCCAACGCGCTCAAGCAGATGAATCTCAAGTGGGATGCCGCCACCGAGACCTGGCATGACGCCCGGGCCAAGGCGTTTCACAAGGAGAACGTCGAGCCGCTCCTGCCGAGCGTCAAGGACACGCTCGACGCGCTTGGGCGCCTGGCCGAGGTGCTCGACCGGGCCGCGCGGGATGTCAGCGACTCCGACGGCTATTGATCGTTTCCCGAGCCGGCCCCGAGGAACTCCGTGAGCACGAACGCCCCCGACTCTCTCGCCTCCCCGATCGCGATCCCGGCCGACGGGACGCCGCCGCCACCGGCTTCGGCCTACGACGCGCCGGTGTTGCGCGAGCAGATGGCCGTCCTGAGGCGGGAATCCGCCACGCGGGCCAAGGCGGAGCGCGAGATCACGGCCGAGCACGAGGCCGCCACCGAGGCCGCCACCAGTTCGGCCACCGCCGCACTCGCCTCGACCCGGAAGAAGTACGCCGCGGAGATTGACACCACCCGGCGGGAGCATGCGGCCGTGGTGCAGAAGGCCGACGCATTCGAGGCGACGGAGCGGAAGAAGCTCGACGACGCCCGACAGGCACGCGCCAAGTCGCTCCAAGTGGCTTGTGCGAAGAAGGTCGAAGACCTCAAGGAGGAGGCTGATTTCGACGCCATGAGGGCGACTGCGGTCGCCAAGGACAAAGCGAAGCAGCCGCTCGCCGCCTTCGCCAAGGGAGAGAGCGAGATCGGCCGGACGGTCGCCCAGCTCGACGAGGCGGTGGCCGCTGCCGCCAAGCAGCTCGCCAAGCGGAGTGTGAAGATTGCGGCGCCAGTCGCCGACGAGCCGGCTGTGACGCCGCCCGAGGAACTCCCCGCCGATCCGCTCAAGGAGTTGGCGACGCTGCGGGATGCCGCTGTGGAGAAGGCCAAGGCAATCGCGGGGCTACCGGCGGTCAAGCAGGCGTTTTCGGGCGGCCTTCAGGGGACTGTCGTAGCGGGGCCGCTGGTGCTGGCGGCGGTGGCCGCGGCGGGAGGATTCTTCGCCCTCGGCAGCCTGGGCCTGATGATGCAGGCCGCGATCGCCGGCGGCGCGGCGGCCGTGATCCTGGCCGGCGGGCTGGGCGGAGGCTTCTGGTTCCTCGGGCGGAAGCGGGCTGCCGCTCGGGCGGAACTGGCAGCGGCGCACGGGGAGCTGGTCGAGACGGTGGCCGCGGGCAAGCGGCTGGTCAAGCCGGCCCGCGAGCGGCTCACGGCCCGCCGTGACGAGCAGTCGCAGAAACTGAAGGAGGCGTTTCGCAAGGAGACCGACGACCGCAAGACGAAGCTCGAGGCGGATCGCGCCGAGCAGGTCGTCAAGCGCGATGCAGACCTCGCGTCCCTCGAGGCCAAGTATCGCGAGGGCTGCGAGAAGCTGGCCGCGAAGGTCGCCGAGCACAAGCAGGCGGCCGACGGCAAGTATCCGCCCAAGATCGCGGCGCTCGAGACGGCGCTCCGGGAGGACGTCGAGCGGCTGGAGCGGGAGCGGGCCGACCGCCTGGCCGCCGCCGATGCCCGCCGCGACGAGCGATGGCGGGCGATGACCCAGCGCTGGCGGGAGGCACGGGAGTCGACGGCCGGCATCTACGCCGAGGCCGCCCGGCTCGATGCGGCGGCGTTTCGC
>JBILOA010000227.1:0-4297 GCA_044374735.1 Pirellulales bacterium
ACGGCGTCACGGGCCTCGCGGCCTGGCTCGTGGGTCGTGCTGCCGGCGTTGCCGTAGTGGTCCGTGAGCCACGGCAGCATCGCCTCGAGCACCCGCGGATCGAGCCGGGTCGTGGCGTGGTTGTCGAGGTAGATCGTTTCGGCCATGGCCGCTAGGTGCCGAGCAGGCCGGAGGCGAGCGCGTCGAGCGTGATCTGCGACCAGGTCTCGAATCGGTCGCGATCGGCGAGCAGGGCCGTGAGCGGCTCGAAGCCGCACTCCACGAGTTCGCTCTCCCGCGGGGCCACGTCGGGCCGCTCGAGTTCGAGCACGTGCACGATCCCGAGGTGGACGCTGCCCACGGCATTGGAGTCGTCGTTGATCAGCCCCACACACCGGCCCGTCCAGCCACCGCCGATGGCGATCTCCTCGGCGAGCTCCCGCCGCATGCCGGCCTCGTAACTGGTGTCGTCGCCGTGCTCGCCGTCGGTGCTGGAGATGTGGCCGCCGATGCCGAGCGACCGCTTGGCCCGCAGCCGGGCCTCGCTCTGGCCGCCGCCGCGGGTGTAGGCGAAGTAGTGCCGTCGCCCGTCGTCGCCCTGCCAGGCAAGCACGCAATAGGGAATCAGTTGCTTGAACGAAGGATCGTCTTCCACGCTCGCCCGCGGCCGCCACGACGTGTGCGTGGGATCGAGCAGCAGCGGCAGGTAGGCGGCCGTGTCGCCGCAGAAGCCCTGGAAGGCCCCGGCCCGGTCGAAGAGCGCCCGCGGCACCACCAAGACGTGTTCGTCAGGGAACTGGCTCATAGGCGAAGGCTACCAAAATCCGTCGCGCGGTGTTCGCTGCATCTCCGCGCCGAGGGTGAGGCACCGTGGTGCAGCAGTATGGCGGTGAGCCGCAGTCACCCGACCTATTCCTGTCGTCGGTGACGCGACACGAGCGGAAATGCGGCGGGGTCCCGAATCGAATCGAGGCTCAGGTCGATGTCGAGAAGCGGCCAGCACAGGTGGTCGGCCGCCGGTCGTTCCACGGTGGAAATCTGTTCGATCGTCGCGACCCGAAACCAGGGAAAGAGCTCGAACGGAAGCAGGAGCTCCTCCTCCCCGACAAGCAGCCACAACCCGTGCCGCGAGACGTGAGAAACCTCAACCGGAAAAGTGCTCGTTCCAGGCATCGACAATCTCCTTCAAGTGCTCCTCGACCAGCTGTCTCGCCACATAGACCACGTGTTCCTGAAGTCCCGTTTGCGTCGCGAGCTCAACTTCGGGATGCAGCCAAAACTTCGCCTCTCCGTCGGGATGTGACACATGCACGTGCATTTTCGGCTCTTCGCGAGAGAAGAAAAAGAAGCGGAACGGCCCCTCGCGAAACACGGTCGGCGTCATGGCAAAGCTGCCCTGTGAGGTCGCCGGATTCTACCCTGTCGGTCACCCGAGAGCCGAAAGCAAGGCTTGGTCGAAGCGATGGCGGCACGTTCGGCAGCGTCGCCCCGCGGGCTCCGTCGACAAAGCTACCTGCGGACGCTCCTTCCGATTCGTCTGAAAGACCGTCGGGCGCCGCACCGCGCACGAACACGGCCGCCCGGAGGTGCGGCCGCCGGGCGGAGGCCCGGCCGGGCGGCAATGGCCAGGGATGGCATTGCCGCCTCAAGCCAGCCCCAGCAGCATGGCATCGCCGTAGCTCAGAAACCGGTACCGCTCGCGGATCGCCTCGGCGTAGGCCCGGCCGATCAGGTCGCGACCCGCGAACGTGCTCACGAGCACCATCAGCGTCGTCCGCGGCATGTGAAAGTTGGTCAGCATGACGTCCACGGCCCGGAAGGTGTGGCCGGGGCGGATGAAGAGATTGGTCGGTCCGCTCCAGGCGGCGATCGTCTCGCCATCGGGCGCCGCCCGTGCGGCCGTCTCGAGCGTCCGCACCGCCGTCGTGCCGATCGCCACCACGCAGCCGCCGCGGGCCCGCGTCTCCCGCACCGCCGCGGCGGTCGCCGCCGGGCACTCGCACCACTCGGTGTGCATGGGGTGATCCTCGATCCGCTCGGCGGTGATCGGCCGGAAGGTGTCGAGGCCGACGTGGAGCGTGACCTCCGCCCGGCCGATCCCCCGCGCTGCGAGCGCGGCCAGAAGCTCCGGCGTGAAGTGGAGGCCGGCCGTCGGAGCCGCGGCCGAGCCGCTCGCGCGGGCGAACACCGTCTGATACCGCTCCACGTCGCCGGCCACCTCGTCGCCCCCGCGGATGTAGCCGGGCAGCGGCACGCGGCCGGCCCGCACGAGCACCGCCTCCGCCGGCTCGTCGCCATGCGGTCGCACGAGCCAGGCGCCCCCGGCAGCGCGGCCCACCAGCGCGATCTCCGCCGCGTCGCGCCCCTCGCGATCGACCAGCACGACCCGCTCGCCGAGGGCGGGCCGACCGCGGGTCTGCGCGAGCACCCGCCAACTGCCAGGCTGCTCCCCGTCCCGCTCCACCTGGAGAAAGAGCCCCTCCCAGCGGCCCCCCGTGGCGGCCCGTCGACCGACGAGCCGGGCGGGCACGACCCGCGTGTCGTTCACCACCACCAGGTCGCCGGGAGCGAGCAGGTCGGGGAGGTCACGAACGTGCCGATGCTCGAGCGAGCCGGAGCCACGGTGGACGACGAGCAGCCGGGCCGCCGCCCGGTCGGCTAGCGGCTCCTGGGCGATCAGTTCCCGTGGCAGGTCGTAGTCATAGAGGTCGGCGTCGGCCATGCCTCAAATCGTAGCCAGTTCATCCGTGGCGGGAGGCTACATTGGGGACATGAACGCCGCGTCCAGCATCCACACGCCCGTCCTCTCGGCGGAGGTGATGAGCCTCCTCGACATCCGCCCCGGCATGCGGGTCGTCGACGGCACGCTCGGCGGCGGCGGCCACACGCGGCTGTTCGCCGAGGCGGTGGGCCCCGACGGGCTCGTGATCGCGATCGACCGCGACCCGGCGGCGATCGACCGCGGCGCCCGCGAGCTGGCGGGACTGCCCGTGCGATTCGCCCAGGCCAACTACCGCGACCTGCCGGAGGTGCTCGACGCGGTCTCGCTCGACCGCGTGGACCGCGTCCTGCTCGACGTCGGCCTCTCGAGCGACCAGCTCGCCGACAGCGGCCGCGGTTTTTCCTTCGACTCGGACGGGCCGCTCGACCTGCGGTTCGACCCGACGGAGGGAGAGCCGGCCTGGCGGCTCGTCAACCGGATGCGGCCCGAGACCCTCGCCGACCTGATCCACGAGTTCGGCGAGGAACGATTCTCGCGCCGGATCGCACGGCGGATCGCGACGGCCCGCGAGAAGGAGCCGATTCGCTCGGCCCGCGAGTTCGCGCGGATCGTGACGTCCGCCATCCCCCGCCAGTATCCGCCGCCGCGGATTCATCCGGCCACCCGCACCTTCCAGGCCCTGCGGATCGCCGTGAACGAGGAGCTCAAGAGCCTGCGGATCGCGCTGGAGCGGATCCCCACGCGGCTTGCCCCGGGCGGCCGGCTGGCGGTGATCTCCTTCCATTCCCTCGAGGATCGGCTGGCGAAGGAGGCGTTTCGCAACCGCCAGGTCTGGGAGCCGCTCACCCGCGGCCCGATCGAGGCGGGAGAGACCGAACTGGCCCGCAATCCCCGCAGCCGCTCGGCGAAACTGCGGGTCGCCCAGGCCATCGGCGGCGGCGGGGCAAGCTAGGCGATTTCCGGCCCCGGGCCGCGACTCGAGTTAGGCGGGCACCGCCCGAGACGCCGAACGGGATTGCCCCGCGTAGCCCGCGCAGCCATGATCCGCCGCCCTCGTGGCCCCCTTTTCCATCTCCGGCCTTCCATGGGACGAGAGACCAAGTTTCTCCTCGCGCTGCTCGGCTTGTTGGCGGGCGTCTTTCTCGGCGTCGTGTCGATGAAACTCTTTGTGCCGCGGCCGCCGGCGGGCGCCGGGCCCGACGTGCATGCCGACATCGCGACCGCCGAGGCCCAGGCGCTCGTCGAGCCGCCGGAGTTGAGCCCGGCCACGGCGCCGGCCGACGCCATCGCAATGGCGCCGCCGGATGTCCCACCCGCCACCGCCGCGCCAGACCATCTCGAACCCCCGGTGCGATCCAGCCGGTTTGGCGGCGACGCCCCGCCGCAAGTGCCCCAGGATCCGTTCGTCGTAGCGGCCTCGTACGAGTCGGCTGAACCCCCGCCGGCGCCGCCTGCCAGCCCGGCGCCTCCGGCCGACCTGCTGCCGCCCGCCGACCAGGTGTCTCCGGCCGACCAGGTGTCTCCGGCCGACCAGGTGTCTCCGGCCGACCAGGTGTCTCCGGCCGACCGGGCAGCCGAGGCCGACCTCCTGCCGCC
>JBILOA010000491.1:0-2597 GCA_044374735.1 Pirellulales bacterium
TGCTGCCACCCCATGAGCCTGCACGTCGAGATCGACCCCGACGGCGAGGCCCATGTCGAGGGGGAGCACGAGTAGGCTTCCGCTCGCGTCCGTTCCCGGAGACTCCCGCTCATGGCCCAGACCTTTTTTCAGGTCACCAACACCGTCGCTCTCGTAGCCTGGATCGCGCTGGTGGTGTTTCCGGGCAGGAAGCTGGTCTCGGGCCTGCTCTGTGCCGCGGTCGTGCCCGGCCTGCTCGCCGTGGCGTATGCCTGCGTGATCGGCTGGAAACTCGCGGCCAATGGCCCTCCAGCCGAAGACGTCATGACCCTGGCCGGGCTGCGGGAGATCTTCGGCGACGACTGGGTGTTCGCCGCCGCCTGGACCCACTACCTGGCGTTCGACATGGTCGTGGGTGCCTGGATCGCACGCGACAGCGTGCGGCTCGGGATCCCGTGGCCGCTCCGGACCGTGGCCCTCGTGCTCACGTTTCTCGCGGGCCCGGTGGGCTTCCTCGTGCATCTCGTGGGCCGGGTGCTGCTGCGGCGTGAAGCAACCGTCGAGTAGCCCGGGCCACGGCAGAACGCCGCCGCTCCTCCCCGCCCCCGCGCGGTGCCGCGATCGCTCACAGCCCCTCGGCTCGCCACCGCGACTCGACCATGTCGGCCATCTCCCGGGCCTGATCCTCGAGTTCCTCGAGCAGTTCGATGTCGTCGGCGTCGGTCGCCCGCCGCGCGAGAAACAGCAGGTAGTTGGCCTCGTTCCGCCACGCCTTGAGCCAGTCCGGGCGGAATGACACCGGCCGGTAGATCAGGCTCTCGAGCCGAAGAAACTCGTCACCGGAAAGCGACACGCCGATTCTCTCCCGCTTCGGGGCCGGGGTGGATCCAGAAAGCCTGCCCAACACCATCCCCTGTGGGCATGCACCGTCTATTGATCGTCTTGGCCATCTACAATGTCAATCTCGGCTGAAGCGGGGCTTCAGGCCGCAGTCGCTGGTTGAAGGTAGCCCGAGACGTCGAAGTAATCACACAGGTTCGCCAATGACCGCCCAGCGAGACGACGACCGCGATCAGGACTGGGACGACGACGAGGCTGATTTCGACGACGACTCTGATGGCGAGCCCACCGTTCCATGCCCCTACTGTAGCCGGGAAATCCTCGAAGACTCGCCCTATTGCCCCCACTGCCAGCGCTATGTCTCCGCCGAAGACCATGCCGGGCCCAGACGGCCCCTGTGGGTGATCGTCACAGCCCTGATCTGTCTCGGGACGGCGATCTGGTGGGTGTTCGCGGGCTGATGAGCCGCGACTTTGAGCGATTTCTGCTCCGGAGCGAGAATCGCGATCCTGTCATGCTGCCCGGCTGACTCCCGTCATGAATGGCGAACCGGCACGCGTTCTGTGTCTGCTCCAGTGCCTCCTCCATCTGCCATGTACGACCTGATCGGCGATATCCACGGCCACGCTGACGCCCTCGAGCGGCTTCTCGGGAACCTTGGTTATTCCCGGGACAAGCGGGCCTACCGGCACCCAGAGCGCCAAGTCATCTTTCTCGGCGACTTCATCGACCGGGGGCCGAAGATTCGCGAGACGCTCGAGATCGTCCGCCCGATGGTCGACTCGGGGGCGGCGTTGTCGGTGATGGGCAACCATGAACTCAACGCCCTGGCCTTCCATACGCCCGACCCAACCACGCCCGGCAGCCACCTCCGGCCGCACAACGAGAAAAACTCCCGGCAGCACGCCGAGACGATGCGGCAGATCCCGTCCGGGGAGCTTTCCTCGTACCTCGAGTGGTTCCGCACCCTTCCGCTCTGGCTCGAGCTCGACGGCCTCCGGGTGGTCCACGCCTGCTGGGACGAGTCCCGCATGGCGAAGATCCGTGGCCCGATCACGGAGGATTTTTTGGTGGCCGCCTGTTCCCCCGACGGCAGCCTGTTCGAACCTGTCGAGGCGATCCTGAAGGGCAAGGAAGCACGACTGCCGCCAGGGGCCACGTTTCGCGACAAGGACGGCCACGAACGGACGTCCACCCGGGTGAAGTGGTACGAACCGCCAGAGGGACACAGCTACCGAACCTACGCCATGGCCAGCGAGCCGATCGATTCCGACGATCCGCTTCCGCGGGATGTCCACGATGGAGCCGTGCCCTATCCCACAGAAGCAAAGCCGGTCTTCGTCGGGCACTACTGGCTGGCAGGAGCCCGACCGGAGTTACTCCGCCGGAATGTCGCCTGCGTCGACTGGAGCGTCGCCAAGGGAGGCTTCCTGTGCGCCTACCGCTGGGATGGAGAGCAGGAACTCGACGCCGGACGGTTTGTCTGGACTGCCGAAGGCCGTCCGCGCACCTGACCGGCCTGCGAGAATCCATGTGCTTGGATCATCACCGTTTCCTCGGCTAGCCACCGTCTCGCCCGCGCCGTCATGATCTTCGCCTATGCCCGCCGCTCCCCGTCGCCGCTCGTCCTCCCGCTGGCTCGTCTACCTTTTGCGCTGCGCTGACGGGTCGCTTTACACCGGCATCACCAACGACCTCCCCAAGCGGATGCTGGCCCACGCTGCTGGCAGGGCGTCGAAATACACCCGCAGCCGGCTCCCGGTGGAACTGGCCGCCAG
>JBILOA010000228.1:0-4262 GCA_044374735.1 Pirellulales bacterium
CGAAGACCGAGAGCCGG
The DNA here is from genome assembly GCA_044374735.1 of Pirellulales bacterium. GTDB lineage: Bacteria > Planctomycetota > Planctomycetia > Pirellulales > UBA1268 > QWPN01. The sequence goes on from JBILOA010000228.1 coordinate 18, forward strand.
ATACCCGGCTCGACCTCGGCTCGCAGCAGCCATTGGTTCGCGCTCACGGTCGCCACGCCGGCGAGCCGGTCGGCCAACGCCCGCAGGTCGACGCGGCTTTCCCCGGCGGCCGCCACCTGCACCGCGTCGCGACCGCAGAGCGTCGTCGCCGCCGCGCCCTGCCGGCCGTCAAGCCAGGGCGTATCGCACGAGCGGCACGTCGGGCAGCCGACGGCGGCGAGCGGCGCCAGGTCGACCACGCGCCACTGAAACGACCAGAGGTCACAGGCCAGCATCCGGCCGGCGGTCGCGTCGGCGGCGCCGACGAGAAGTTTGATCGCCTCGGCGGCCTGGACGGCGCCGACCACCAGCGCCGCGGGTCCGATGATCCCCGCGGTGTCGCAGGTGGGAAGCGTGCCCGGCGGCGGCGGCTCGGGCACGAGGCACCGCAGACAGGCCGTCCTGCCGGGAATCACCGTCAGCACGCGGCCCTCGGCTCCGATCGCCCCGCCGTGCACCCAGGGGATGCCGGCGCGGCAGGCCACCTCGTTCACCAGATAGCGGGCTTCGAGGTTGTCGGTGCCGTCCACGATCACGTCCACACCGCCCAGCAGTCCCACGGCATTCGACGCCGTGAGATCGGCGACGACCGGCTCGATCATCAGGACGGAGTTGATCCGTGTCAGGTGCCGCGCCGCCGCCACTGCCTTGGGGAGCCCCGCGGTGACATCGGCCTCGTCGAAGAGCAGTTGCCGCGGGAGGTTCGACGGCTCGGGCACGTCCCGGTCGATGAGCCGCAGGAAGCCCACCCCGGCCCGGGCGAGGGCCAGTGCCGACACCGCCCCCAGCGCGCCGCACCCGAGCACCGCCACGCGGGCGGCGGCGAGTTTCTGCTGCCCGGCGGGGCCCAGCGGAGCGAACCGGGTCTGGCGGGAGTAGCGGTCGGGATCGAAACGGTCCATGCTCCGATGCTACCAGCGGGGCCGAACCTTCCGCCGGTCCGACCGCTCCCCGGGCCGGCGGCGCGGTAGTCTGCGGCGCATGGACTCGGTTTCGCGACACACACTGGAGGGTGCCGCCGCCACGGGATCGCGGCTCCGCGGGCGGCTGTGGCTCGTGATCGCCGCCGCCGCTGCGGTCGTCGCCGGCTGCGTCGTCGCCGCCTGGTTCACCTTCCAGCCTGCCTGTGACTGGACTCGCGGCATCGAGTACGGCCGCCGCCACGGCGAGCCGCTGATGCTCGACGTGCTCCGGCCGCGGGCGGCCAACGGCCTGGGCATCGTGGTGATCGTGAGCGCCGGCTGGCGGTCCAATCCGGACACGATCCGCCCCTGGCTCGTAGCCCCGCTGCTGCGGCGGGGCTTCACCGTATTCGCCGTCGGGCACGTGTCGCAACCCAAAGCATCGGTCGCGGAAATCTTCGCCGACGTCTCGCGGGGCGTGCGGTTCGTGCGGACGCACGCCGCTGACTATCGAATCGATCCCGACCGGATCGGTGTCGGCGGCGGCAGCGCGGGGGGCCACCTGGCGCTGCTGCTGGCCACGCGGGGCGGCCCGGGGCCGGCCGATGCCGTCGATCCGGTCGACCGGGCGTCGAGCCGCGTGCAGGCGGCCGCGGTCTTCTTTCCGGTGACCGACCTCACGAACCTCGGGGGCTCCGTAGAAGACCCGGGCGACGGCGGCCCGCCGATCCACTATCGGGCCGCGTTTCGCCAGGAACCGGTGGACATGGCCGCCTGGCGGCCGCAGGCCCACGAGCTGTCGCCGATCTATCACGTCACCGCCGAACTGCCGCCGGTGCTGATCCACCACGGCGACCGCGACACCCTCGTGACCCTCGACCAGTCGGTGCGGTTTCGCGATCGCGCCCGGGAGGCGGGTGCCGACGTCACGCTGGTGACCGTCGCAGGCGGCGGGCACGGCTGGCTGACGATGCCGCTGGACGTGATGCGATTCGCTGCCTTCTTTGACCGGGCCCTGCGGCCGGAACCATGATCCGGGTATTCTGATCGGGGACCGATCTCCTGGCCGCCTTCGGACTTCACCATGAGCGTCTCCGCCTCGCGTCGCCGGTTTCTCACCTCGTCCGCGGCGGCCGGCTCACTGCTGATCACGGGCACCCGCGCCTCCCGGGCCGTCGCCGGGGCCAACGATCGGATCCGGATCGCCGTCCTCGGCTGTAACGGCCGCGGCAAGAGCCATCTCGACGGGTTCGGCGGCATCCCCGGCGTTGAAATCGCCGCCGTCTGCGATCCCGACCAGAAGGTGCTCGACCGCACCCTTGCCGGGCTCGCCAAGAAGGCGGGCGACAAGCCGCTGATCACCACGGGCGAGCAGGACTTCCGCCGGCTGCTCGACGACAAGAGCATCGACGCGATTTCGATCGCCACGCCGAACCACTGGCACTCGCTGATGACCATCCTGGCCGCCCAGGCCGGCAAGCACGTCTACGTCGAGAAGCCGCTCAGCCACGACGTGGTCGAGGGGCGGGTGGCCGTCGCGGCCCAGAAGAAGTATGGCGTGGTCGTCCAGCACGGCACCCAGCGCCGCAGCAATGGCGGGATCGCCGCGCTCCACGAGGCCCTGAAAAACGGCACGCTGCCGAAGCTCAAGATCGCCTACGGCTACTGCTGCAAGCCGCGCGGGGGCATCGGCACCAAGCCCGACGGCGACCCGCCCGCCACGCTCGACTGGAACCTCTGGAAGGGGCCGGCCATGATCGAGCACTTCAACCCCAATCTCGTCCACTACAACTGGCACTGGTTCTGGAAGACCGGCAACGGCGACCTCAACAACCAGGGCACCCACCAGCTCGACGTGGCCCGCTGGGCGATCGACGATGATCAGACCCACCCCGTGAGGGCCGTGGCCCTCGGTGGCCGGTTCCTCTGGAACGACCAGGGTGAGACGCCCAACACGATGTTCGCGATGGCGGAGTATCCCAACGGTCAGATGGTGCTCTTCAACGTCCGCAACGTGAACTACAAGGGCTACCAAAACCAAGTCTTCAACGAGTACTACCTCGAGGACGGGAGCGTGATCACGGGCGAGGGGAAGTACATGATCCGCCGTCCCGGCAGCGACCAGGCGGAGCCGCTGAAACTTCCGGAGGGCAAGGTCACCCCGGGCGGCAACTGGAAGAGCTTCGTCGCCGCGGTCCGGGCAGGTGACCCGGGCCTGGCCAACGGCAACGTGCTCGACGCCCATTACGGGTGCGTGCTCGGGCACCTGATGAACAACTCCTACCGGCTCGGCGCCGAACTGCCCTTCGACGCCAAGGCCGGCCGGTTCGGGGACCGGGCCGACGTGGCCGGACACTTCGAGAAACTTCACGCGATCATGCGGGACGGCGTGGGCATTCCCGCAGACGGAGCCACCTATCGCGTCGGTCCGATGCTCACGTTCGACCCCGCCACCGAGCGGCACACGGGCGATCACGCCGAGGCGGCCAACGCCCTGCTCAAGGACCCCAACACCAAGGGTTTTGAGGTGCCCGACGCGGCCCGCGTTTGAGGCGGACCCATTCACCTTTCCCCTTCCCAACCCCGCCGGAGCGTGTGATGACCATCCGTCCCCTGCTTGCGACCCTGCTTGCGACTCTCGCACTCGCCCTGCCCGCCCGGGCCGACGAGCCGCTGCCGCCGGCCTTCGAAGACAACTTCTCGCGGGGGGCCGACCGCTGGGAGCCGACCGACCCGGCCGCCTGGACGCTGGGCAAGGACGGCGACCGGGCCGTCTGGGGCCTGAACAAGCGGACGAGCAACTACAAGCCCAAGGTCCGCAGCCCCCACAACGTGGCGCTCGTCAAGGATCTCGAACTCACCGACACCGTGATCACCTTCCAGGTGAAGAGCACGCTCGACACGGGCGGCCACCGCGACTGCTGCGTGTTCTTCAACTGGCGCGACCCCGAGCACTTCTACTACGTGCACCTCGGCGCCAAGCCAGACCCGGCCAGTGGCCAGATCATGATCGTGGATGGGGCGCCCCGCCGCCCGCTCACCACGAACACCAAGCCCGTGCCGTGGGATGACCAGTGGCACACCGTCAAACTCGTCCGGGACACGGCCTCGGGCCGGATCGCCGTCTACTTCGACGACCTCGAGACACCGCTGATGGAGACCACCGACACGACCTTCACCAGCGGCCGCGTCGGGATCGGCTCGTTCGACGACATGAACGACTTCACGGCCGTGAAAGTGTCGGGCCGCAAGGCCGAGGCCAAACCATAGTTGGCCTGATGACCCGCGGCCGGGCGTTCGTCCG
>JBILOA010000229.1:0-4251 GCA_044374735.1 Pirellulales bacterium
GGCGGCGACGAGGCCCAGCAACACCGCAACGCCGCTGGTGAACGCCAGCCAGTCGGCCGCCGGCTCCGGGGGGGGCGGCGGGGCCTCTGCGGACCGACGATGGGCACGGCGGCGTTCGCGGATCAGTGTCATGCCCTGAATGTACCCCCAGCCCGCGGCCTGGGAACCGCCCCTGCGAACCTCGCGGCGGACCTCAACCCGGCCGCTCGATCCCGCGGAATCACTGGTCCTTCGCCCCGGTCTGCCCGAGGTAGGGATGGGCCTCGAGTTCGGCGCCGCGGCCGGCCTGTCGCGGGTCGGCCGTGGCGGCGAGCCCCGCGTCGAGCCGCTTGGCGAGCGCGGCCTTGGTCTCGGCCTGGGCCGGATCGGCGGCCACGTTCACCAGCTGCCCGGGATCCTTGGCGAGATCATAGAGCTCCTCGGCGGGCCGCTTCGCGAAGGCGAGGGCGAAGAACGGCTGCACGGAGGGATCGTCCTGCCGCTCGACGAGATACCGCTTGGTGGGGCTGTCGTCGCAGTCGGCGTAGCCCCAGCCCTTGGTCGAGCCGGTCGGGCAGCCACTCGGCCAGCGGTCGGGCTCGAAGTTCCTTATATACAGATGCGTGTCGGTGCGGATCGCCCGCATCGGGTAGCCGCCGGTGCCGGGGGCCTCCTGGGCGGGCGTGTGTCGCTCGCGGCCCACGAGCACGTGGTCGCGGGCGGGATCGATTCGGCCCGCCCCCTCGGCGGCCAGCAGTGGCAGGAGCGACCGCCCCGTCATCGCGGGCGGCACGGCGCGCCCCGTGGCGGCGAGGAACGTGGGGGCGAGGTCCGAGAGCGAGACGAAGTCGGTCACGGTTCGCCCCGGCTTCACGGCGGCCGGCCAGCGGATCGCCAGCGGCACGTGCACCCCGGAGTCATAGAGGTGGCACTTGTGCCGCGGGAACGGCATCCCGTGGTCGCCGGTGATCACCACGATCGTGTTGGCCGCCTCACCGGACTCGTCGAGAACCTCGAGCGCCGCCGCCACGTCGCCGTCGAATCGCTGCACCTCGAGGAGATAGTCCGCAAGGTCGTTGCGCACGAGATCGCAGTCGGGCAGGTCGGCCGGCACGCGGACCTTCGCCGGATCGAGGCCCGCCTCCGCGCCACTGCCCTCGGCGTAGGGACGGTGCGGATCGCTCGCCCCGAGCCAAAAGCAAAAGGGCTCCCCGGCGGGCCGGGCGGCGAGAAACTCGCGAAACCCTTTGCTCACCGGCTTGCCTGCGGGGTGCCGCGTGCGGCCGAGCGCCTTCCAGTCGCCGGGGCCCCAGGCCTTCCGCCAGTGGCCCACGTGATACCCCGCGTCTTCGAGCAGGAGCGGGTAGACGGGGTGCTCGGGAGCGAGCGAACTCCACAGGTTCACCCCGGCCCCGAGCCGCCAGTGCATCTGCCCGGTGAGGATCGAGTTGCGGGAAGGCGTGCACGACGGGGAGGTGACGAAGGCGTTTTGGAACAACACCCCTTCGCGGGCCACGCGGTCGAAGGCGGGCGTCTTCACGACCGGGTCGCCGTAGGCCCCGGCGTCGGGCCAGCCCCAGTCGTCGGCGATGCAGAACAGGATGTTGGGCCGCGGGGCGGAGCCTGCGACGTCGCGTCCCTCCTCCGCCGCGACCGCGGGCGACAGCCCACCGGCCGCCCCCAGCCACGCCAGGGCGATCATTCGCAACGGGACGGTGATCGGCTGACTGCCGCGAGCCTGCGTCATGGTGGTCATGGTCGCCAACACCCCCTGGGCCAAGCAATCCCGCGATCTTCCGCGTTTGGCCCAAGTCTATCGGCCCCGGACGGGGTGGACGGATGGCGTTCGGGCGGGTCGGCAAGCCCGCACCGCAGCGGTCATCGCCTCCTGGCACACCGGGCCAAACCGGCAACTCTTGGGCGATCCAAGGCAATTGCGTTCCCGCCAGCCGCGGTATTCTCCCCCGGGTCGATCGTTCCGTGTCCTTCGGGGGCGAACCATGATCTCCGCGAATCTTCCGCTCACGGTCGCCACGCTCGCGGCGCTCGTGGCTGCATCGGCGAACCAGGGCCGTGCCGCCGACCGGGCGACCGCCTCGGAAGCTGGCCCTCCGGCCGCCCACTCCGTCGAGCAGACGCTGGCCGCCGCCCTCCCCCGCCTCGGCCATCGCAACTGGATCGTGATCGCCGACTCTGCCTATCCCGAGCAGACGGGCGGTGGCATCGAGACGGTCTACGTCGGTGGCGACCAGCTCGCCGCGGTGAAGGCCGTGCTCGCGGCCGTCGACGCCGCCAAGCACGTCGATGCCGTGGCCCTCGTCGATGCCGAACTCGCCGCCGTCGCCGACGACGATGCCCCGGGCGTGGCGGCCTACCGCGAGGAACTCGACAAACTGCTGGCCGGGCGGCCGGTCGACAAGCGGCCCCACGAGGAGATCATCGGCGACCTCGACGAAGCCGGAAAGCTGTTCCGCGTGCTGGTCCTCAAGACCGACATGACCGTCCCCTACACGTCGGTCTTCCTCCGGCTCGAGTGCGGCTACTGGTCGCCCGAGAAGGAGGCGCGGCTGCGGCAGTCGCTGGAGCGAGGCCCGCGCGGGCGGAAGGCTTTCGATGACGACTGACCGCCGCCCTGGCCCCCCAACGGAAACCATCCTCGTGCCCTCGGAGCCGTCCACCGCCGCGGGATCGTCCTGCTGCGACGGCGGGTCCTGCGGCGGCGTGAGCCGCAGGACGTTCATCGGCCTGCTCGGCGCCGGCGCCGCGGCGGCCGGCCGATCGGGCCCGGCCTATGCCGGCCCGTTCGCCATCGCCCAGCTCGAGCAGCTCGTGCCGGCCGACAAGAAGCTCGATCCGGCCTGGGTCGAGGCGTTGTTCGCCCGCGGTGTCCCCGAGCCGGTCACCGGCCCGGCGCTCGCGCATGTCGGCATGCCCGTGGGCGGGCTGTTCTGCGGCACGGTCTATCTCTCGGGCGACGGCCGGCTCTGGCACTGGGACATCTTCAACCGTTCGCAGGTGGGCGTGAGCCGAAAGAAGCCCGTCTACAACGGCCGGGCGATCGACGCCATCTGGGGCTCCGCCTACGTCGAGCCGCTGCGCGTCGACGAGGACCGGCCGCTGGAGCAGGGGGCGACGCTCACCGTCAAGACGTCGCGGGGCGAGAACACGAGGCCGCTCGACGCCAGCGGCTTCGCCGACGTCTCCTTCCTCGGCCAGTATCCGCTCGGCACCGTTCGCTACGCCGATCCCGACTGTCCGGTGAAGGTCACGCTCGAGGCGTTCTCCCCGTTCGCCCCGCTGGAGACCGACGAGTCGAGCCTGCCGGTCACGGTGCTCCACTACGAACTGGTCAACACCGGCAGCGAGCCGGTGGAGGCGACGCTGGCGGCGCGGCTGGAAAACGCCACCGCCCATGGGCTGTCCACCACCGCCGGCGACCTCGTCAATGCGGTCTCGCGCCGTGGCCAGGCCACGCTGCTGGCCATGTCGCTCGCTCCGCCCCCCGCCTCCGACCGGCCCGACATCCCGTTCGAGGACTGGTCGAAAGACGGCTACGAGGGCTGGGCCGTCGAGGGCGCCGCCTTCGGTGCGGGGCCCGTCGCCAAGGCCGACATCCCTTCCTATCAGGGCGATGTGGGCGGCGACACGCTCCGCGTCGTCAACTCGCACGCCACCACTCCCGGCGCTGACATCGCCGTCAAAGACGGCGGCACGGGTCGGCTCACGAGCCGCCCGTTCACGCTCGCCCGCCGCTTCATCCGCGTCTGGATCGGTGGTGGCAACCATCCCGGCAAGACGTGCGTCAACCTGCTCGTGGACGGCAAGCCCGTGGGAACGGTCACGGGGCACGACGCCAACCAGATGCGGCCGGCGCTCATCGACGCGACCGGCCTCGAGGGCCGCGAGGCCCGGCTCGAGATCGTCGACGCCCAGGGGCCCGGCTGGGGCAACGTGGGCGTGGGGCGGATTACGTTCACCGACACGGCCCAGGCCGGCGACCTGAGGGAGCAGCCCGGGTTCGGCACGCTCTGCCTGGCGGTCGTCGGCCCCGAGCCCGTCACCTCCAGCGGCGACGCCCGTCAGCCCGCCGGCCCCGGCACGAAGCTCGTCGGTTCGCTCGGCCGGCGGGTCGCCCTGCCACCCGGTGGCAAGGCGACCATCGACGTGCTCGTGGCCTGGCACTTCCCCAACGTCGGCATCCTGGGCAAGGCGAAGCGGCACTACGCCGCCCGGTTCGCCGACGCCGCCGCCGTGGCCGAACACGTGGCGACC